>NZ_CAKMAB010000010.1:2812-188731 GCF_924513355.1 Paenibacillus pseudetheri | reverse complement strand
ATGATAAGAAGCGTGCTGAGGGCAAACTGTTTAAAGTAGCTGTGATCGCTTGTGCAAATAAACTGATCCACTGGATTTATGCTATCTTAACCAAGAAAGAACCTTTCCGCTTGGACTGAATTAGCAAGCCTTAGACATTGAGGAAACCCTTCCCAAATATTGTGGGACGGTTATTTGTTGTACCCTTTTTCCAGTATAACATCCTTCATTCCGTTCATTTATTAATAAATATTGACAGCCTATTAGCTGGTATAGCGTAACAGGCTGCCGATTATGCCGGCAGCCTGTTGTCGTTGTGCTATAGTGTCCCGTTAGTTCAATAACGAATAGTTCGAAAATTGAAAACAATAACTATTTAGAACGGTTTCCTTATGACTTTGATGATGCGAGTACCACCACGGATAAGCTTATTTGCTTGTTCACGGTTAATTCTTACTAGTACAGAAACATCAGTCGTGTTTTCAACGTCAAAGACTGAAAAAATTCGACCATTAGCGAACAATACACCTTTCAACTCCACTTTTTTCCCACGACTCGGTGTCGGAGGAGTTTTTTGAAATATCGTACGCTTAACTCCTGCTCGAATGAGACTACCTGCTTGTTTTGCAGTCGTCCGAACGCCGAATACCGGATCAATTTCGACTCCAGGTGACTTTGCCTCCACCTCAACAATTAGAAAAAAACGGTTACCAATCTTTGCTATACTATTCGCTCCAATGGTTACCGGCTGTGCTGTTTTTGCCAAGTTACATCACTCCCTCGAGCTATCATATGGGGGATGTAAAGTATTGGATCTAGATAATCGCCTAGTCACCTTATAATTCGATTTCTGGTTTCATGACCTATTCCTGAGTCTTTAAAGTTTATACCACAGAGCCCGCCTGATCAGTCACGCTTAAGCCATCACGTCCGTGAAAATAGGGAGTGGACTTACTTCTACATAAAATCATCTTTGTCTGCTTATACACCTTAAGTACTGCTTCGATAATAATCCAGAACCCAAGCAAACCTAATACAATACCAGCAACCTTTTCGGATCACTCGCCTAAAAAAAGTTTGAATTTTGAACCAAATGCAAGCCCTAAAAAGGTAAAAATAAATGCTTGGAGAGCAATAAGAAGAATAGTAAGTGCTACAGGCACATCTATGAGTCCTATAGAAAATCCAACTGCCAATTCATCTAAGGAAATGCTTAGAGCAGATTTCACCCTTATCTTTAGTCATTCTAAAACCTGAGTTAAGTACATCTCAAAAATTTCATTACGCAATTCATAAAAGGCTCTTACTAGTTGATGCTCGTTTTCCTTTAACTGAATTTGTCTAAATCGCCGTTTCCCTAATCTTTTATCAATCATCCCAAATGCCTTATATATCGGGTTGTTCGAACTAAGCATTTCAGTAAATGGTGTGCTTAGATAACTTTTCAAGTTGTCCGTAATGTGGCTTGTTTTGTGAAGGCCTGAATTCATAATTTTTTCAACTTCTTCGGACATGATATGAGTTTTATAAAAATCCAAATGAATTCCATGCTGTATATTAAGTGACGTAGTATCAATTGGTAAGGAGTTCATATACCAATGATAATATCCTCCACCAAAAATTTTTTTGCCATCTAAAGTAATCCATACCTCCCCGTATCCATCATGAGCATCATGATATCTGGTTACATGAATATCAATTCGTTTTTTAAGTTCGGGAACTATAAAGTCTCTGATTAGAATTCTTAATTTAGACCAATCCATAATGGGCTGATTCCTTTCAGCTTTAATTCAGTTATTTCGAGTTTCGCAGGTGATCATTGAATAATTCTTGAAAGCTATTCAACTCATCCATGCAGCGCAAGATCGGCACTGCACCACAGAGGATGAAAATGGCAATGACTCTATACTGTTTGTACGGCTGGCGAAGAAGGTCGATAAGCTATGGTGTCTGACTCCGACCACCACGGTGCATCACAGAATGTAGTACCCTATATGGGTAGCACTCATGGAAGATTAATCCTTTTTCGGTTTTGCACCAGCCTTGCCTTTATGTTTGTTTTCAGTGTGATTAAAGATCTACAATCTCTATATGATTATTCACGAGGCTCAGCCTTTTTTTAAAAAGCGTTATTCTGGGTCTGCTTTAATATGCTTTTTTTCGAGTTTTGAGCTATTTTTATTTTCATGGGAGCTTAATCAAGGATACAAACATACTTGCATGAAACACTCTGTTTCATCCCTTAAATCGGGTGGGATTGTAATAGTGAAATGAACATAAAGTGTGGGATTCATCTAATGATTTTACTTATAGGTGAGATCCACCGCTTGCATCGAGTAATTGACCAGTTACCCAACGGCTGTCCGACGAAGCGAGAAAGGTAACAATATCCGCTACATCCTCAGGTTCTCCCCACCTGTTGAAGGTTGAAAGACCGGCCGCATATTTTTGTCCATGGGGATCTTGCAACGTCCCGGCATTCATCTCTGTGTTAATAATGCCGGGCTGGATGGCGTTTACCGTAATATTGCGGTTACCCAGTTGTTTGGCCAGAAGATGCGTAAATGTGTCGATGGCCCCTTTCGACATGCTGTAGGTGAACACACTTGGAGAGGCTACGCGCGTCACAAAGGATGAAATATTAATAATGCGCCCCCCGTCTTTTAGACGCGGTAAAGCTTGCTGGGTAACAAAAAGCGGTGCTTTTACGTTAATCTTCATCACCTCGTCAAAAGATTCTTCAGTTGTCTCTTCTAGGCTAACTATTTGACCGATTCCAGCATTGTTGACAAGAATATCGAATCCGCTACCGCCCGTACGTTCCCGAATGTCATCATCCAGTACCGAAAATAAATCATGAATGCCATCGAGAGTGCTCAGGTCAGCACCAATTGCGCACGCGTTACCTCCGCTTTGCTCGATCTGGTGAATGACTGCCTCCGCTTCATTTCGTCTTTTTCCATAGTGCACGACGACAAATGCGCCCTCTTGTGCCAGACGCAATGCGATGCTGCGGCCAATTCCTCGGCTCGCTCCAGTTATTAAAGCGATTTTACCTTCCAACTTACTCATGCTTTCATCTCCTTGTCCGAATTCAAATATAGTTATATCACAGGATAACATTTGAAATGTTGCTCTCTCATTCGGTTACAAGGGGATGTCTATTGGTAGGTTCTCCGTACTTATGAAACTATACTGCCGTTAGTTGAAAAGAACCTTGCCTTCCTTCATGACAAATTTAACCTTGCGAAGATTTTCTATATTAACGAGTGGATCTCCATCAACTGCAAATAAATCAGCCTTCTTACCAGTTTCGATGGTTCCAATTTCGTGAGAGAGATTGCATATCTTGGCGCCAACAGAAGTTGCCGACACGATAATTTGCATGGGTGTGAGGCCGGCTTGTCCCAACAACCGGATTTCTTCCCACGGCATACCTAATGTATACCATGGGTTTTCTTCTTCAATAAAATCGTCTCCCAAGCCGATTTCCCCACCTGCTTGGACAAATCTTCGAACATTGTCTAATCCTTGTTCTAATAAGGGGGCTCCAAATTTGTCCTGAAACATTTTTAATACGGTAAGGGTTGGAACGATTCGGACGCCTTTCTGTACCATTTGCTGAATTAAACCGTCGTCCAAACGGTCGTAAATCATATGTGCAGCATCATGAATCCCGGAATTTACAAGAATCTGAAGATTTTTAGCGTTAGTTACATGGGCAGACACGTAGGTTCCCCTAGCATGTGCTTCCTGACAGATGACTTCCAGAATCTCTTGATTCAATTTAGGCAATCCGAACGTGCTAGGGTCATACCCGTCTTCAAGTGCTGTTTTAATAAAATGAATACCTTTATCCAACACTTCTCGAACCCTACTCCTGGCTTCATCAGCACTTCCTACGCCAATCGGTTCTTGCCCGCCGTATCCCCCGGGTGCTGTAAAAACTTTGCCAGATGTAAGAATTCTAGGTGATGTACAGCCATCGAGTGCGTTCGTATGTGAGATGACTTCATCAATCGTTGCATTTGTCGTCAATCCCTCATCCCGGATCGTGGTAATTCCCTCTTTAAGACATGCTGCCAAATATTCTTTATGGTACCCATGTAGAGGATCATTCTGTAGGTATTTGAAACCGGTGTGGGCATGAGTATGAATAAATCCCGGTAGGATCACAAGGCCTTTTAAGTCTATAAGCTTTACATTTTCATTCACAGGATAGTTATCCAACTCTTGCGAAATGAAACCGATTCGTTCATCGGCAATCTCGATTGTTACATGATGGACGGGCGGTCGTCCGGTCCCATCAATTAAGGTTCCGTTTGTAAGCAATATTTTTTCACAAACCATGGTATAAACCTCACTTTTTGTTATTTATTCCTCCATAATATTATAGTACCGGATAGAGGAGCGCGAGGTAGATACTATTTGTTTGTAAATCAATTTATACATACTCACGCAGACCCTTTTCGCCATAATCATTCTTTCGATCAAAACTGTCCGTTAGTTGAATAAAGGTAGCTGATCTCGTTGACTGACGGCTGCCTAATCGTATTTGAGCTAACGCTACCCATTGGCGTAATTACTCAAATATAATCAATGAATTCATTATTTTTGTTATATCCATAAATTATGATGGAGTCGGTAGTTACTTCACCTGGAACATGTATTTTTTTCAGGATTTGAATTAAATCAGTTTTTATCGAGTCATCTTCAGCATGAATTTCTAACCACTCAATAACTTTGTAGCCACCATCTGAAAAATGGTAATACCAATCTCCATCCCAAAGGCTGATATAGCCAGTATCAATGTCTTTAGTCCTCCACTTGGTTGGAAAGGCATAGTTGAGCATTGCTTGTCTTATTTCTTCCCATTTTGTGTTGTTCATTAAAGGTTTTTGTTCATTGGAATCCATATATTCACCTTTTTCATCCATCAGTACTGCAAGTGTTTATTCCAGTTTATCATTTTCTCTTGTACAAAACTGCCCAATAGCAGAACGAAGCTGCCGATTCAAGTCGGCAGCTTCGTTCTGGTGTTATTGAGCTATAGTGTCCCGTTAGTTCAGTAACAGACAGTCGGAAGAATGCAGAAAAGAGCGGAATGTCTCCCCTACTTAATTCAATGAGTAATTTGTGCATTTTCGATTTGCCTCGAACATGCACTTACATAAGATCCCTACATTACTTTGTTGGGAATATGAATACTAATCTTCTGGCATTTGCCAACCCGTTTTCTCATCCCAAATGGCATCCGTATCATCTAGATGCACATGCCAATCCCCATTAGAAATACTTCTTCTAATATCCGTCAAACAGGTCAACCAATAAAACAGCGCATGCAATGTATCTTCAAAATCATCTGAAAAGGGCAGCTTTGTTGAACCTGCAAAGATCACTGCTGGTTCATCCTGCTCATAGTCATAAACACAAAATGTTTCTCCAATATCCTTCATTTCAAAACCCGCATTGTATTTATCAATGATGGCCGTTATCTCTTGCTCCTCACTGTTTGTAAGGTTGTGGCTTCTCATACAAGTGTAATAAACAGAAATTCCCATGCTACATTTCCCCTTTATATAGTTTTAACAACGATCACTCTAGAACTTACGTTCTTATTATTATTCCATATTAATCCATTGTAAGTAAATATTCTTTGCATTAAACTGCCCGTTAGCTTAATAGAAAAGAAGAGCTACCATATAGGAAGCTCCTCCACTAACGTTCTCCGTAAGCTCAATGACTTATCTTAAATCGGTATAAAATACTGCTAACGACACAAATATCAGAATAGGTGGACTCCGCCTTTACCGGAAATTTTCTACACACTCATGTAGAAAGGCGTCTAGCGTGCGTGGCTCTCTGCCGAGCAAGCGCTTCACAGTGTCATTTGGACTTTCTGGCACCATCCTAGACATGGTTTGAATTTCCACAACGTGGTTCGCGAGCCAAGGAGGCATATTCCCGTGCTCGACAAGATTACCGAGTAGTACTTGGGGTTCCATGTTGATGTAACTTATCGGCCGATTAAGCAGAGCAGATAGCCGACTCGCGATCTGGGGATAACTGAAAGTCTCCGAACCAGTAAGCGTATATATATGGCCTGATACCTCGTGGTTGGTCAGAACTTTTGCGGCAACGTCTGCAATATCGCGACAGTCAATGAAGTTACACGGTGAATCACCCATAGAGCCGAAGAAAACATTTTGGGTTGTGATCGTTGGTGCAAAGTTCATTAAGTTCTGCATGAACGCATAAGGGCGCAACACGGTGTGGGTGAGACCCGATTCCCTGAGCGTTTTCTCAATTTCTTGATGCCAGCCCGCCACTGCTACTGGAGAGCTCTGCTCAAAGGCTGGACTGGATATTTTTACGATGTGTTTGATTCCAGATTCGGCGGCAATCTGAATGATTGAGGTTTCTAATTCGATTTGTCTTGGACTGTTGGACATGGCAAGGAAGAGCTGGCTAGCACCTGTAAACACGCGGCGCAGTGATTCGGGATCGGAAGCATCCACCCTTGCGACCTCGGTAGTCGATCGGCCTTTTTCTCCGATCTGATCACGCAATTTCTCTGGCTCTCTGCTCAGCGCCCTAACAGGTATCCCAAGATCAACCAGACGTTCCAAAAGTGCACTACCTATCGTACCTGTTGCTCCCATAATAACTATCATTTTTATCTTCTCCTTTTGGATGAAAAATTAGTTGTGACGGCAAGTCGCCACCGCCATGTCACTATCGTGCTTGCTATGAATCCAGACAACGGGAAATCGATCCAGACACGATCTACCCAGGCCAAGTGAATACTCGGAATCATAATTTCTACTACAACAGATGCCACCCATGCGGCGTATAGTCCAAACAAGGACCCGGCCATTGCAAATACCCCTACCACGACCAAGTGAGGTGCACCGATGACCCATCGCAAATGGCCCACTCGGCTGCGCAACAAAAGGCCAATCATCAAGGCCATCAAGGCCGATGCACCGCCGATTGTGGTCAATGCCGCTATTTGAAGCCCCCTATCTGCAGAAACCACCCCCCCGATACCTGCCATAATGGCAGGAGCAATATAGGCCATTACAACTTCACGCCATAGTACAAAAGTCTTTTTCTTGGAACCAACAGCCTTGATGCCGTAAACATCATCTGTCTGATTCGGGTATTTCATCTTGTTCATTTAGTTGCTCCCTTCTTCTTAGAAATAATTCAACGATTGCTTTCAGCAAGCTATAATTAGGCACCTAACTATATAAGAGTAAAAATAGGCTAGCTTCACTAGCCCATTCTACTCATTACTGATGTTTCCCTTTGGTTTCGGACCTAGTTCGTCCGTAAGTGCTGAGATACCTTGTGTAACTCGACCTAGCAAGTCGAGAAATACGCTGCGTTCTTCGATGTTGAGCAAGCCCACCATTGCTTCCAGCCGAGCAAAATGCTCAGGAGCCATTTCACGGAGCTTCTTCACTCCTTCTTCCGTCAAAACGACCGATTTCTGACGGCCATCGTCTGAGCTTGACCGCCGAGATACTAGCCCATCTCGTTCAAGAATGTCGATAAGACCAGTCACTGTAGCACGTGTAACGCCTAGATGCTCCGCTAATTGCGAAGGCAACTCTTCTCCTGCGTTATCTTCAAGATCTGCCAATAAACGATAACGCCCTGTTGATAAACCGAACCTAGAGAAATGAATCTCCGAGGCGTGTCCAAGCATGGCTCCCGCTGCCATTAGCCTAGACGCGACGAGTATAGCCTGTGCGTCTATGTCTAGGTTATAGCGATCAATCTGACGCTTGGATTGTACAAGCGAGGGAATAGCCTCAATGTCATTTATTTTTTTATTATTGTTGTTCATATATGTAGTATGGCACCTAACTACTTTTGTGTCAACTATTTATTTCTCCCAGAGCTCAATCAGTCGACCTTCAGGATCTTCAATCCAAACAAACTTTCCAAATTCACTAATTTCTTTTTTCTTTGCAAGTGGTATACCAATATGCTCAAAATGCTTAATAGTCTCGTCTAGATTATGTACTTGAAAATTTAACATCACTTGTTGTTCTGTTGGAAAATCTATTTCAATCTTCAAGACCTCACTGTACCATTTTTTTATAACTTCAAGATTCTTAGTTCTCCAAAAGATTCCTCCGAAACCTTTTATCATCGTATTTATCTCCTGTCTGTCATCAATTTTTTAACTATTCGTTCTCAATAGATATTCGAGATTTAAATTTAAGTTCCTTTTTCAACCATCTTACCCATGAATTGAACAAATAAAAACTACTGCCGTAGCAACCGCTATTCCACTATCGTGTCCCGTTAGCGCAATGAGTCTACTAGATCAAATGGATGCTATATGGGAGATTTTAGGTAGATGTATTCATAGAAAAATGGTACATTGTTTTGGAATCAATAGCGCGCAAGTCAGGATATACATTTAGACTAATATTTTTATATTGGGGGATGGTACTGGCATGGACAAGAATTCTGTTTATAGAACAAATATTATAGGTGCTGGCGAGGTTGGTAGCGCTATCTCGGTCGATATGGACAAGAATGGTATTCATGAAACTAACAGCTTATTTTGGGATACAAAAGGAAATGATATTTTAGGAGCAACCGCACTTCCTTTATATGGAGCATTCGTCTCAGAAGAGCAATGCCAGCTTTTTGGCGATATTTCAGGAAAAAAGATATTGGAAATAGGCTGTGGAAGCGGTCAATCATTGCAATATCTCGGGGAACGTAAAGCATCTGAACTATGGGGTATGGATATATCAGAAAACCAAATCGAAAAAACAAGAGAATACTTATCAGATCACGGACTTTCAGCAAAATTAATCTGTTCTCCCATGGAAGAAAAATGTGGCATACCTGAGGATTATTTTGACTTTGTTTATTCGATTTATGCTATAGGCTGGACAACCGACCTTGTGGGTACTTTTAGCAGGATATCTTCTTACCTAAAAAAAGACGGCATATTTATTTTCAGTTGGTCTCACCCAATACACAAATGTGTTGTTGCAGAAAATGATATGCTTGTTTTTAAAAAATGTTATTTCGATGAATCTTGGTATTCGGTAACGCTTGACGAAAGTACGCTGACATTATCTGATCGTAAACTATCAACCTATGTGAATGCGCTCTCAAAAGCGGGATTTGTCATTGAAGAAATGATTGAGCAATTTGATGATGAAATTATACAATCGCGGGACGATAACGACGATTTTGCAAAAAAAGCAAAAATGCTTCCTGTAACTTTCGTAATCAAAGCAAGAAAACTATAATTAGTAGTTGAAGATAAATGCCCGTTAATTGAATAAAGGCAGCCGATCATGTTGACTGATTGGCTGCCTTATCGTGTTTATTGAATTATCGTCTCCTGATAGCTTAATTATGATTCCCGAACGTCCATACTTTCATCAAGTACGTCTCGATTCCTTTATCCCTCTAATATTTGCACATTCTTAGCTGTCCTACGCTGAGAATCAACTATATTCGGAAACTCGAATAGGTCGAATGCAACTTTTTGACCCTCTTTAAGGAACTGAAAGCCGTTCGGTAACCTAATAGGGTCTGGTAGTATTTCGCTAAAGTGTACAAAAACATGGTTACCTTCCTGCCCGTCTAGCATTATCCGTCCGTAACCTTTATCTTCTTTGTACCATTTGACAATACCCCATCTTCTTTCCGCCACCTAATCACCTCCTCTGTAACTTTATAAGTAGGATTGAGTTTTTTGCCCCAGCGGTAAAACAATAAAACTTCTGAAACAACCACTTTTTCATAAACATTCTCCGTTAGCATAGTACTTCGCGGCACAATTCATATTGTGCTCACATCGCGTTGAATGAGTTATCTCAATTGATTTTTTTCGGAAACCCATATACAAAAAGTATCATACCAAGGAACGCAAGGATTGGCACAAAGATATTATCGAAGAAGCTTGTAATATGAGTTTCAGGTAGGGCATTGAACATATTGGCTTCGTACAACGCTGCAATTTCATGGCTGCGAGCTATCAAAGAGCCTACTCGTTCGATCGCATAGATTACTCCAGCGGAAATTAGAAAGGAAGCACCTAGTTTTCTGTATAAGTCGTTGCCCATGAAATATTTGTCTCCTCCTCTATTTTTTATTGAGTACTTCTCTCATTATTCCACTTTACCACATTGTCCCATTTTTTTAGTATAAGAATATCGTTTCATAACCTAATGCTAATAATGTAACGCTATAGCGCCACAAATTGTAAGTATTCTGCCGGCTAATTGGACAATAAAAAACGGCTGTCAAAGCAACCGCTATTCTACTAACGTTCTTCGTCAGTTCAATGCACTACCTTCAAAAAATAACCTAGTTCAACTGCTTCACCTGTTTTAATAATTTTTGTTCGCCATCAAAGACGATATTTTCAATAACATGATGATTGCCGAATTTGGTCGTTAGGCAAGAATGGAAGGCGGATGACTCTTTCCCGCAATTATAAATAAGAAGGGCATCATAGAACTGGACTGCTTGTGTATAAAAATTAAAAATCTTATTTTTTCGGTATTACATCCCTTTTTTATCCAGATGTGGTAAAATATAAAGCGAAAGTATAAGCGATTTAACTTTGAGGGAGGAGGAGTTCAATGTTTGTCAAAGCCATCCCCTATTGTCATTCCAAAAACTAAAAAGGAAGTGTATTGATGATTACGCGAAGCAAAATTATGGCTTTAAGTCTCTGCTTTTGTATGCTACTCGCTTTATTACCTACATCAGGCTTCGCCGAGGCAGAGGTTGAGGAAGAAACTGTGGCAGCTGCTGTACCGAATCCGTGGAAGCAACAAAATATCGGTTCGCCAGCAATAACGGGCAGCGCTTCTTACGATCCGGCTGCTGACCAATTTTCCGTAAGCGGCGCGGGCACGGACATTTGGGGCAAATCAGATCAGTTCAATTATATGTATCAGCCCTGGACGGGAGACGGCGCCATTATTGCCCTTGTCTCTTCTCAGACCAATTCACACGATTTCGCGAAGGCAGGTATCATGATAAGGGAAACGCTGAATGCTGATTCCAAGCATGTCGATTTGCTATTGACGCCTTCCAACGGGTTCACCTTCCAGTACCGGACTGAAACGGGCGGAACTTCCCAAAGCGTTAAAATTGCTTCGACGAGCCCCGCCTGGGTAAAGCTAGAACGCAAGGGCAACGTCATCAAAGGATATGTATCCAATAACGGTTTGAACTGGGGCGATTTGGGCAACTTGACTCTAAACATGAATGCTTCGTTGTATGTAGGATTGGCCGTCACCAGCCATAATGTATCCAGTTTAAGCACGGCCACCTTTGACAAGGTGAAAGTAAACGCCACCGGAGATGTATTCCCGCCTACCGAACCGACAAACTTGCAAGCAAACAGTGTAACGGATACAACGGCTAAAATATCCTGGACCGCATCGCTGGATGATGTTGGCGTAAAGGACTATAACTTGTACAAAGACAATGTATTGACGCAAGCAAATGTAACGGATACTACTTACACCTTTACCGGCCTAACGCCGGATACCACATATAATTTCACTGTCAAGGCCAAAGATGCGGCAGGGAATATTTCCAATGCCAGCAGTCCTCTAACAGTGAAAACAACAACCCAAACCGATACGCAGGCCCCAACTGCCCCGACAGCACTCATAAGCTCAAGCAAAACATCTTCGTCAGTCAATTTGGCCTGGACGGCATCGACAGATAACGTAAGCGTCTATGAGTACGACATTTATAGAAATGGCACATTAGCCGGTAGCACGCCTGCGACATCCTTCAATGTAACAGGGCTTACGGCAAATACCACGTACAACTTTACCGTAAAAGCAAGAGATTTAGCAGGAAACATATCCGCGGCAAGTAATGCGTTGTCAGTCAAAACCAACTCTGCCTCTTCAGATCCTTATACACCAGAGGTTGTCGCAAACAACCTGGAAACACCATGGGCTATCGATTTTGCACCGGATGGACGGATCTTCTTCACGGAACGCAACAGCGGCAGAGTTCGTGTCGTTGTGAACGGGAATTTGAAATCAACGCCAGTCATTACTCTGGGCTCGCCTTTTTATTACATGCCCAAGAGCGAAGGCGGCTTATTGGGACTGGCACTCGATCCTAATTTTTCCACCAATCATTACATCTATATCTACCATTCCTACAAAACATCAGACAACAAAGTAGCCAATAGGGTCGTTCGTCTTAAAGAAAATAACAACATCGCTACAGTAGATAAGGTTCTTATCACTAATCTTCCTGGTGCGGTCTATCACAATGGCGGCCGTTTGAAAATAGGCCCAGACAACAAACTGTATTTCGGTGACGGCAACTACGGAAACAAAGACGATACGCTATCTTACCTCGGAGGAAAAATGTTCCGTCTGAATTTGGACGGCACCATTCCAAGCGACAATCCGTTTGGTGCCTCCTCTCCGATTTATAGCCGTGGACACCGGAATCCTCAAGGATTAGCATGGCAGCCTGGAACGAACCGTCTCTTTGTATCGGAGCATGGTGAATCCTCTAAGGATGAAATTAACTTCATTCAACCTGGTAACAATTATGGTTGGCCTAAATATGAGGGTGGGAATCAGAATCAACCAGGCATTACGCCTCCGCTTATTTATGCCAATGGCACAACCTGGGCGCCCTCTGGCATAGCTTTTGTGACCCAAGGGCCGTGGGCAGGAAATCTTCTTGTTACCAATTTAAAAGGCAAACAGATCATTCGCATGGTAATTGGAGAGCAAAACGGCAAGCCGACGATCAACAGTAGTGATCTTAATTATTTGTTTTTGAATAAATACGGCCGCATCCGCGACATTGTCGAAGCGCCAGACGGTTCGCTTTATTTCGTCACCAGCAACAATGGCGATAAAAACGGTGACGGCACTCCGGATAAACTTGTTCGATTGGCACCTAACTTCTAACAAATATGAATAGATGAAAAAGCTATGCAGCCAGCGCGTGCCGATGTTCAATCGGCGCGCGCTGTTTGTGTTTAGCCTGTCGTTCTTCCTCACTTCTGTTATCAAAGCTGAAGAAGAACGAGGTTAAACTTGAAATGTATAAGGTGATGAGGATGTAAGTAAACCTTCCACTCCATCTGAATGATATGGCATTAATTCATTAGCTCTTTGTATGTCTATCCATTTTATTTCTGAAATTTCATTTTTTTCTTATCTTTCCATATGTGCCTAAAAAGAAAATACACAAACAGGTTCTATTTGTAAATAAATCTCACGTAACTTGCTCGTTAGTTCAATGATGAATTACTAGTATTCAATGAGTTTCTTTTCGATTTCTGCAATTTCGCCGTTCTTTGATATACCATCCCACAGAATTATTGACTCAGCATCGTTTCACTAGTTGGGCAAGTTTTTTGGAAATCGACGTCGTTTCCTTCAAACAACTTGAGGAAGCGCTCACGCTGACTTTTGATGCTCGCGAGTTCTTTATCAACTGCAGACTCGATGGAGCAGACCGACAATCTGCGCTGTCAGGCATTGATTTTTTTTCCATAATAGGTTATTTTATAGAAAGCTTAGCGATAAGCAAGTTCCTGACACGAAGGGAGATGTGTTTTAATGGCAACTACTTATATGGTGGTTTGGTCTTAAAACTGAATAGCAGGCATACGCGAAAAAAGCGGGGAACCCCCCTATTATTTGGTATGCCATCCTAAGTAACCTTTCGTGAATATTGCTGTTTGCAGGATACGATCAAGGTCGTATCTTTTTTGCGTCCTGATGCCGCGCGACAGCAGCTTCTTTAGAGGCTGCTTGTCCGTGGCATTTTTGCGTCCAAAAAACAACATTAAAGGAGCTAACAAAAAAACATGATGGATTTGAAAACCTATGGCTACACAGAAATAGAAGCAATCCCCGACGGATTATTGCCCGGCAGGGTGACAGAGCTTCGACGCGAGCGCTTCACGGTCATGACCGAGCGCGGCGAAGTAACGGCGGTGCTCAAAGGAGCGTTCTATCACAACGTGGAAATGCGCGTAGACTTTCCGTGCGTCGGTGATTTCGTATTGCTGTACTACAACGAAAGCGGAGATTCGCTCATCGTTACGGTACTGCCCCGCCGTTCCAAGTTCTCACGAGCAGATTACTCAGGGCATGCCGTAGGCTACGCCAAAACCGTGCGGGAACAGGTCGTTGCAACCAACTTTGACTATGTGTTTATCCTTTCATCTCTGAATTTGGATTTCAACGTTACCCGCATCATGCGGTACCTGACACAAGTCAGGCAGAGCGGCAGTCAGCCAGTCGTCATTCTGACCAAGGCTGATCTCGTTGAAGATTATACTCTCCCGCTTGCAGAAGTAACACAAAGCATCCCTGATGTGCCAGTTCATGCGATCTGCAGTCATACCGGCCAGGGGATGAACGAACTCTCTCCCTACTTGATGCCTGGTAAAACAGTCGTCTTTCTCGGCATGTCCGGCGTCGGTAAATCATCTCTGCTCAATGCATTGATAGAACAAGACGTAATGAGGGTTCAGGCGATCCGAGAGGTTGATAGCCGGGGGCGGCATACGACAACGCACCGTCAGCTGTTCATGCTCCCCTCCGGTACGATGGTCATCGATACGCCGGGTATGCGTGAGCTTGGGCTTTTTGATGCCGGCGAAGGCATACGCGCAAGCTTTACCGATGTGGAGGAATGGTTCCCGCAATGCCGGTTTACAGATTGCCGCCATCAGGGCGAGCCGGGCTGTGCCGTTCTCGCCGCGCTTGCCGACGGTTCGTTGCCGCGTGAACGGTGGGTGTATTATGTCGCCCAGCAGCATGAGCACAAGTATGTCCAGGATAAAACAAGCTACCTCATCAACAAGAGGGCTCGAAAGAAAACGATAGCTATGTCAAGCAAGCAAACGAAGAAAAACGGAGGATGGAAGAAATGAATATTAAATTTGAAACGCTTTTCTATGCCTTAAGCCGACAATTCAAGAAAGATATTATCTCGGCTGACTGCCAAACCATGCCGTTACAAGGCGGAACTGTGGGAAATGTGCACCTGGTAAACGGGATCGCCGAAACCGCGGATGGTGAAAAAATGCCGTACCGTATCGTGCTGAAAATTCAAAAGAAATGGGAACGTTACAACGATCCGGATTCCTGGCGCCGGGAATATGATCTCTATTCGTCTGACTTGGGGGCGACGTTCTCGGATGCCTTCCGCTGGCCGATATGTTATCACGCCGAGATCAATGCCGAAGAAAATGAATTCCAGCTGTGGCTGGAATATATCGATGGCGTAACTGGTTTGGACTTGACCGGTGACATGTATGAACAGGCTGCGCTGGAGTTAGGACGTTATCAAGGCAAGCTGTATGCGGAGAAGCCCGCTGTGCTGCAGAGCCTGACCAACCTGAGTCATGCGGATTTCATGAAGAATACGTATCTGCATTACCGGTCATGGCCAGTCGTCTACGATTATATACGCTCGGAGGACTGTGAATTCCCGCAGCACATGCGGCAAATGCTCATCGACATCGATGAGCACGCAGATGAGATACTCGCCCGCATTGAGCAATTGCCCCTAGTGCTATGCCACCGTGACTTCTGGGTGACCAACCTGATCTATGCCGACGGAAAAATCGCGCTTATCGACTGGGATACATCCGGATGGGGTTATCTGGGTGAGGATCTTGCAAGCCTGATTGCGGATGAAGCGGATATCGATCATATGGTCGAATACTACCAACGATGTGTCCCTGCGTATTACAAAGGTTTTTCGGAGTATGCGGATGCATCCCCTATCGCCGATAATTGCATCTTCGAATTGATCATTCTCATATTCGGGTACAGGCTTGTAGAGTGGTATATCCACACAGAGGACGATGACGAGAAAACAAAGTGTCTTCATACGCTCCAAAAAATCCATGAAATGAAGACCAGCCCTGCACAGGGTTGATTCTAAAAAAGAACTCCGAAACCCCTTGAATATAATGGGTTTTCGGAGTTTCTTTCATTACTCCCAGTCGGTGAATCGACAGTGGAAATAAAGTCCTAGGCTATCGCTATTTCATTTAACTAATGAGTTTCGTTAGCGAAAAAGTTATTATTAACAGTCTTTTTATAGGACTAAAAGAATTCTAGTTTAATGAATAGTTGTTTCGAGAACTCTGTCCAGATCATGTGATGCTTCAATAATGGCTGGCTCCAAATCACTCAGCCATTCGGAATACTCTAGACTTGTTACCAAGGATGGATCCTTTCTTAGCTCCTTGCATCTCTTCAAATTCTCTTTCCATCCGCTACTAAGATGTAAAAGTCCCCAATCTGCTGCATGGCTTTTAGACAAAATGACACCTTCCTGCCACCAAGCTATAAATTTAGAAGCTAATAGGAGCCAGTCAACGGAATGTAGACTATTTCCCTTGCCAAACTTCCGCATGCACTTAGCATATTCCTTAAAAAAACTAATGAACTCTTCTTTCGAATACGATGGAATATTGTCTAGACGGGACTCACCATATAACAAGATACTCTGCTCCTTGATCGTATACAGGGTGAACAGGTCTAATTGATTTTCCGTCCAGACGGATTCGCGCTTTGTTCCCCACCATAAGCCACTGCCCTTTTCACCACTCAGCATATTAATCGTAAGAAAGGCACCCTCAAGCATATCGGTGTAGAGGTTGGGTATTTGTCTATCGACGGATCTTTTAAGAAGGGATGATCTATAATTGGATCTCTGTTTGTTTAAAAGTTCGATTTCATTTTGGTTTAGGTCCTCTCCAATTACGACGAGAAAATCCAAATCCCCGTATCCCGGGGATAAATCATTGTGTATTGCCGAACCGTAAAGGTAAATGCTTCGCAACTTTCTATTAAGTATGGCCCGGATATCTTCTACAAATATGGACAAAGATTGTTCAAGTGTTTCGTCTTCAAAGGATTGGATAAACATTACAATCGCTCCATTATGAATTTCTATTTTCAGTAGTGTTTCCATAGTTATGTATCTGCGATCACTCACAATAACCCAGTTATGCTTATGGGTTGGTATCCGTTAAACTTTTCGCCTTCTTTAGATTGTAACAGCATGATATCAACCTCTGCTACGGCATTACGAAACAATTCGTCTGTCAATTCGATGCGATCTACTATATCTTCTATGGTTTTTACACCATATAACTTTTCCAAGGTTAGTACCACTTCGACAGGAAAATCCCGAGATGCATGAATCAAGAAGCTGTCAGCTTGGAATGGTGTATAGATGATCCGAAGTACATCTACAAGTGGATTCACAACATACTTATGATAGTAAATCAACGACTCTAAAAAAAGCCCGCGTTTTGTATATTTGACAGCCCGGTTCCTTTGACTGTAAATACCCTGAGCACGTATTAATTGTGATTGTAGTTGTGAATGGTGAGTCATGTGATCAACGTTTTGATATTTCACGATACCTATCTTATCTCAATATCATACATGGATTTGCCTCCTAATCGGTTTATTGCCATTTTATCGCCCATCGGTTAAACCTACCTGAAAATAAATTAACAATATCCTTGTTAAACTATATTGCCCGTTATTTGAAAAGAATTGATTGCTTCGAATGAATCAAATATCGTAAAATATCGTTTTACCGTTTAGGAAAGGCTTACAAACTTCAATTAAATTTGGCATTTGTTCACATAGCCACTTATGCGAATCTTTTTTACTTACAAGAAAAGCATAGTACCCAAATATCGCTAATAACATAAAACTCTCTAACTGCTCAGTATCTAATCTTCTGGTAAAAATATTAGTATATCCAAATAGTACAGCATCTCGCATTTCACTTTTCATCATAAGGGCACCCATAGCGACGTCCATCGCGTAATATCCAAAGCCCGACAAACCAAAATCAATGAATGAAATCCCCTTTGATGTGAGAATTAAGTTGCTATAGTTGATGTCGGCATGGATAAATCCCCATGTCTCTATCGTTTTGCTCAGTAATTTAATACGATCGTTTATCAACGAAAATGTTTTATCAAGGACATTAAAATCCATTGAAGTGATAATACCCATTTCTTCACCAGTTCTCAACTTGGTCAACATGGTATTCGTCCACTCCAACTCATATTTAGGTCTTATAAAACTTGAATCATGTTGATAGCTCATGGAAAACTGATGTAAATGTGCAATACGCGTCCCAAAGATACTGACTGTCTCCTCAGTGTTCAAATCTTGCTTGCACATATTTTCCCCAAAAAGCCATTTTAATACTGAACAATGTATTTCTTCTTGTTCAATGATAACGGTTGATACCAGTTCACCGTTTAGATTTGGAATAGGGATTTGAACAGGTAATTCGGAATGAGTCGACCAAGCTAACAGATATTCTAATTCTGAGTGGATAGCCTCGCGTGTATTATGCACACCCTGCATGTTTTTTGTAATGGGTTTATGCATTCGCAATAAGTAAGTATTTTCAGATCCTTTTTCTGTTACTTTATATGTAATATTTTCATTATGCCGAATCAATTCCGCGAAAGGATCAATAAAAGAATACATACGTAAAACTTCTTTATAACACTTAGTATAATCCATAAAATATCACCTCATAGTTTAGATAACAGAAAAAACTACTCTTTCTTGAGTTATTCGATAACTCATTAAACTATCCTGCCGTTAGTTGAACAAATAAAAACGGCTGCCGAAGCAACCGCTATTCTACTATCGTTCCCTGTTAGCTTAACAATTTAGGGTCGAATGCTCCTTACTTTAATATTCTTTTCTTAGTTGTATGGATGATTTTATCCAGTCATTTAAAAGAGTTGTACTTACTAAAAGTCCTCACCTATTCTAAAAATGGGAAACAGCACACCAGTATATGAGCCTTGTGTTTTCAACATTGTTTCTTCTGTAGAGATTATAGTGCGTACTTGAGATTCATTGATGTTTAAGTATTTAGTTGTTTCTTGAATTGTCATTAAGGCTTTATTAGAGATTTCATTATTGCTTGTTTAGAGGTGAGCATAAAGCTTAAAAAACAAGTAAACAAACGGAAAACTATAGTTGAATAGTACACATTGATGCGCAGGTGCTTCGGTATTCTGCACTTTTTATTAGCTAATGGTCAGAATAGTTTAATCACTAGGGAGGGGAAGTATTTGAAGTTTGAAGCAAGTGATAAACGCATAATTACATTAACCCCAAACTTCCAAATTTTCACAAGAAAACTATGACATTTTCTTTTCAACTATACTGCCCGTGTAAAGCATGTGATTGTTGATCCGTTGTTTATTGAAAACGCATTCACAGAATCGTAGCCAAATTCAGCTAAAGGACACGATAGCTCAATTAACATGATAAGACAGTCGATCAGTCAAGTTGATCGGCCGCCTTTATTCACTACCCCTGCTTTGTAATAAACTCGCATCGCATAGTCCTAGGATAAAACCTTTTCTTCGGATCAGCAAACTTTTTTACGATTAGATTGCGAAATGCTAAATAGTCTTCTTAATTTGAAAAAGGTCGAAAGTGCACCATTTTTACTGTTTCCATTTCAATTATCTAAATTATACCATGTAATACATTAATACATTGGCGAAGAACACTTAAAGTTAAAAATGCATGGTGTCCCTTTTCTGTAAAAAACGTTCCCCTTACCAAGTAAAGCTCGGTAGATGGTTGCGACTAACGTAAACCATTACTGTAAACCCGATGAATAAAACTGTTCCTTTTCAGGCTTAATGTACTCATAATCTAATAATGTCGTAACACTATCAATAAGTTCGACCGCCTCTTACACGACTTGTTTGGGTGTTTTATCTTTAACATCAATTTCATATTCCTTTCTGAGTAATTTTCTTGATGGAATTTTTAAATACACCTCTAAAAACTTCTGGAATATCTCATATTCTTCTTCAAACTCTCCAGTAATCTCAGCCTTACCATCAAGAGTTAGAAACTCAGGAATCATGCTTTGTTCTATATAAACACTCTTGTAATATGAGCAGGCTATCGAAGCCTGCTCAACACCTCCAGCATCTAGTCGTCTGGATGGATCTCACTCAGAAAACGCATGTTACTCATGCTGTTAACTAGAGGTAAACTCACTTCATTGCGAACCTATAGTTCTATCTTCTTTCCAAAAAAGTGTTCCTTCCCCTTGTTCCATTGTCTCCTTATCGAATAACTTGATATCAATCCGATTATAATCGTAGGCATTTAAAACCTTGTTTGTGCTTACATGGATTAAATATGAATATATCCGTTGGTTATTACCTCCATACTCTAAAACTTTGTTAATCTCATATATTTCAGATGCTTCATTATTTATAGTGACTTTGATGTCATCCTTTGAAAGATCTGGGCTAATATCAATAATTTCAGTGTCATTCAACAAATCAGCAGTTTGATTTAATATCTTAGCTCTTTTTAGACTCATCGGTCTGAAATATAACATTAATTGAGGAAAACCTTGTTTTATACGAAATGCTGTTAAAGTATAAACTTCCAATCCATCAATTTTCGCATTCAATTCAATATCATTAAATAAAGGTAAGTTCCATGCCCAATATTCCAAGTAGTTTATGTTGTAATCCTTACACGCATAAAACGTATAATAAAGTCCTTTCTGAACAAACAACTCATAATTTCCTTCTTCATCCGTAAATGTATTATAAATGTCTTCAAATTGATCATTTAATAGTCTTACTATTGCCCCTTTAAGAGGTTCTTCTTCAAAGTTTGTGATTCTACCAAATACTTTAATTTTTGTCTCCATGGTAATCACCTCAATATATGTATTTTATTTAGTTTGATATCAGATAACGTTGTAATTACGAACTTCGTAAAAGATCCTACATGAAGAGTATTCGCGAATTTATTGAGCTATCCTGCACGTTAGTTAAGCAAATAAAAAACGGATGCCGAAGCATCCGCTATACTACTATCGTTTCCCGTAATTGAACAGACTATATTAAGACATTACAAAATTCAAGATTTTGTGTAGATGTACCCGCGGCTGCTACCAGACACTGTTAAACAATTAAAAGGCCCTGATTTTCCGCTTTCGCTTTTCTTATTTGTCTTCTTTTGGCATTGGCAATGGTACTTTCCAATCCAGGTCATAGCTCTTTTTTGCCAATTCTGAAGTAAGAATGAGCTTTTGAGGGAGTTCTTTCATTTCATAACTTTGCAATTTTATTCGGATATGGTTTCTGCCTTGTTTATCCTTTCCTATCATTTTAAAATCTCCACCTGTTACATTGTATATTTTGCCCTTTTCATCCTTTATAGTCCAACCAAAACGATTAATAATTTTATCTGTGTCATCATCCACTAAAATCGTATCTGCTACATTAATATATGATATATCCTTTAAATAAGCCTCTAGTAAAATAGTAGCGTGCTTCTCATTCTTTGGAGATGCTTCATTTAATGGTTCGTCAAAGGTTACGGACATGATCTCAATCGTTTTACCATCATCATCTACTCTTACAGGTTTTTCCGCAAGCTGTTTTGGCTCAAATGATACGACTAGCGCATACGGTTCTGTTTTTTCTAAAGAATCCAATACTAGTGTATATTGATGATCAGGAGACAGGGGAGCGAATCCATACTTCCGATTAGAATGACCGTATTCTCCCACGGCCTTACGTGGAGTATCAAGCGCCCTAGTTAAATCTTTTACTTTCTCTCCTTTTTCATTTTCAACATGAAAATTCAGTTTATAATCATCATAGCGAACATAAGGATCAACTGAATCTAGTTTTCCTTTCACTTGTTTACTTTCCTCTACTAATCTTTTCTTTGCCTCTTCCGTCCATTTCGTTTCATAATCTACACGGGCAGCAGTCGGTGAATGCATAATGCTATTTAGATTGATTTGCAGTCCCTGTGGTGTGGTATACGTCTTATCGATTGGTAGCACCTTTGAAGCCTTAATTGCTTTTTCTAAATCAATTGGAATCTTTAGGGCCCAATTTCCTTTAACAGAGTCGATCTGATTCCCCTCGAACTGTAATAAAAGCTTCTGTTCTTCTGTTTCCCCCGGTTTTTTTAGAGTGAGATATCCGTAATTCCCTTGGATTTCTGCCATATACGTTTTAGTTTCTTTAATTACATTCCCTTTCAAATCTGTTACCTCTACGTTACTTATGTGAAGCTTATCCGGATGAATAAAGTTCTTTTGCTGATCCTTAATCGAATAAACAGCCACAATTCTCATCGGATCAGCCAATATCTCCTCTATTTCAAGAGTATAGCCCCGATCTGTAACAGAGGCATTTACCTTCTGTGAAAAACCTTCCTGTGCTGCATATTGCAGTTCTTTATCAGAACCATTAAATAGCGATTTAACATAGGCCGCAAAGGTAGGACTCACCGATATCGTTAAAAGCAAAGCGCAGCTGATTAAGACAGGAAGTACCAAAGTGCCTAGTAAACGCGACCTTTTTCTTTTATAGGCTACCACTTGGTCAGGAATTACAAAATTAGGCTGATCCAATTCTCCAGCAACATTTATTAGAGTTTGTGCAATCTGTTTGTCTAGATTAGTCATGCATGTTCACTCCCATCTCGGTAAATACCTGTGTTTCTTTGTTAACTTGTATTTTTTCAGCAATTAACTTTCTGGCCTTATGTAGTCTTGATTTTACCGTTCCCTCAAATACGCCAAGGATTTTTGCAATTTCAGCTATACTAAACTCCTCATAATAGTAAAGAATAACTACGGAGCGATGTTTTAGCGTCATCATCTGAATCGCACGCCAAATCTGTTGCTCTTTCTCCTTTTGAAGAATGCTCTCCAATGGGTTTTGCCCAGGGTCAATTGAGTCCATATATTCTTCCGTATTTTTCTTTCTACGCACCATATTAAGTGCACGATGTGTCACAATTTTTATAAACCAAGCTCGAAACGATGTCCCTCTTCGTTTATCATATCGATAAAGTGATTGATACGCTTCCCATAGTGCTTCTTGAACGGCATCCTGAGCTAAATGATAATCATGGATGATCAAAAAGGCGACTCGAAATGCACTAGTTAAGTGAGATTGAACAAGTGTTTCAAAATCAACTGGACCTCCTTCCTTGGGTATTGGAAAATGATGATTTTCTTTCACTTAAAAGACCTCCTCGTTTTTCCTTTCACTTCTTATTCACCAGTTCTCGTATTTTGGTTCATAAAAAGAGGAAAAAACTTTTCCTTCACTTGGGTGAACTGCTGCTTGCGAGGTTATCAATAAATTTCCCCATTTTTTCATAATAACCGTTCAGCTGAAGAAGTTTGCAGCCTACTTTATCCAGATTTATACTTAAACGATCCTGCCCGTTAATTGAACAAAGGGCTACCTCTCGGCAGCCCTCTCATTATTGACCTATAGTTCCCCGTTAGTTCAATATCATTTTAGAAAATAATCACAACTTACTAACAAAATCGCTGACAATATGAATCCTATTTTTTTCATTATCACCCAAAATTTAAGACGAACAAAAAACGCTATTTTTTTCACATTATTTGAAATTATAGGAAACTTCGAACTAAACGAAACTGCCCGTTTGAGCTTAATATGATAGCTTATAAATGCGGTCTGTATCGGTATCAATGACAAAATCAACCCTAACATCATCTGAATATGGTTGTTTAGCCAAGGACGAAAATTACCAATTATTTACCTATTTTTCTTAAAAATAGTTTTTAGTCTAGCTAAACCAGGCTATAGTCCATCCCTAAAATAGACTACTCACGTACAATGAACCATCACTTTAGGGAGGTGTCATTATTGAGTTGTCTAGATGATAAAAAATGTCATAAGAAAAAAATCGCCACTGTATTTCCTTCGAAAAGAAAAAGAAAAGAACATCGTCGAAAAGTTATTAAGAAGATTGTACAAGTCACATGTCCTCCGCCCGAAGTAAATGTTACCACTCCAACAGCCGTTGGTGCTACAGGACCTCAAGGAGCACAAGGAATCCAAGGTGTACAAGGGGCCCAAGGAGTACCAGGACCCCAAGGAGCACGAGGAATCCAAGGAGCAGAAGGACCTCAAGGTCCCGCCGGTGGGCCCCCAGGACCCCAAGGACCGCAAGGTCAACCTGGGCCAGCGGGAGCAATGGGTCCACAGGGTGTAGCGGGCCCCGTTGGTCCTCAGGGTGCGCAAGGAGTGCCGGGTGCACAAGGAGCCGTAGGTCCTCAGGGGCCGCAAGGTTTACCTGGTCCTGCAGGAGCAATAGGACCACAAGGTTTTGTAGGTGCAACCGGATCGGCTGGAGCACCTGGGGTACCGGGGGCAGCGGGAGCAACCGGAGCACCGGGAGCAACAGGACCAGCAGGAGCAACAGGAGCAACAGGAGCAACAGGAGCAACAGGAGCAACAGGAGCAACAGGACCAGCAGGAGCTGGAGGATTAATTCCATTTTCAACGGGGATCATCCTTAGTGGTGCTACTGTAGTATCAGCTGCTCCAATTTTAATGGGTTTTGGTAATCACACAGTTGAAGTTATTAACGGTTCTGGAGAATCAACCATGCCACCCGAAGCAGGTGGTTTTGCTTTCCCAATTCCCTTTGCAGGTACCGTTCAAAATTTACAGATAAGTGTAGATCTATTGGTTGCTTCCGTGGTTTCTATAAATACTCTCGGTCTTCAATATGATTTCACAGTATTCCGCGCACCGTCAGTTCCTAATAATGGGATTGATCATAGTTCTTCACCTTACGTGACAACTCCGCTAACTAGTTCGGTTAGATTCGGATTTCCGAATAATATCATTACAGCTGGTACTTTCCGAACCGCAACGAATTTAAATGTTGGGGGATCATTAGTAGTTGCTGCGGGTGATCGTATTGGTATTCGTGTACGGACGCTTTTGTCGACGGATCCCTCAGCAGCTGATATCACCCAACTCTCATTTAACGCCAGTCTATCCTATACTCCTTCTTAATAAGCCTCCAGCATTGTAATTAGCCATTTGTTTCATGGGTAGTTACCAGAAAACATATCTCGTCTATTAAGCCCAGATTACCGCCCTTAATAAAGACGAGGAGCAGCCGCTACGGCAACTGCTCCTCTTTCTGTTGAACCGATGGAGTATTGGCACTTTCCTAGCCAGTGCTATTCCGTGCTTACTTCTTAGTTAGGTATCAATTGAACAAATCAGCCCGTTAGTTGAATGTATTCATTGAATTATCCATCCTTTTTTGCGAGAAAAAAGGACTTTCTTACAAAAAACGTATAAATTAATACAATAGCTGACCAGGTAAAATTTCCAATAAATAGTTGTTGATTCTGAGAGTATAATAGATCATAACTTATTAAACCAAATCCAAATACATACATAATCATCAACCAAAACCCCCATTTTTTTAAACGCATATAGCCATAGATGAGAATAAGGGATGTAATAGCCAATATAATCCTAAATGATTGTTCTGGAAAGTTTGGTAACCCAAACCTATCTGCTATGCCAATTTCATCGGCATCTGCATTAAAGAATATTGCTGTGACAGTCAATACAGCTGCACCAAAAATGTAAAAACAACTAATTAAAGTTACTCCTAAAGGTCTTTTCACTTTTTAACCTCCTATACTCAAATTTCAATTAACCTTATTCAGCGATCCCGCCTTTTAGTTCAATTAAGTTACGTTAAAATGTTTGTATAGATCCATGTGGGTCTATTAATCAATCGTTTCCTGATAACTTTAACAAAATATTTCATTTTCTCCAGTTAATTTGAAGCTAGCTTCGATTCATGAACATGATTGTGGAAATACCATTTTTACGATGTGGATCAGGCAATTTTAACATACCGATGTCGACTAAATGTTTGAGTACGAAGGCAAGTATGGTTCCCGACGCCATGCAGTTCTGCGACCAGTAGCGCACATATTTATGTGCATGATCTGGTTGTCCATCGAGGTTCACTTGATAAACAGCTTGATCTAATTTCGTGGCGGCTTCTTTGATTCGTTCGGACGGTTGCGGAATCGCCGCATGCAGACGTTCTCCTGTTTGCTTATCCTTGCAATAAACAATGTTAACTTCAAGGTCAGATTCCGTTCTCAGCAAATATTGTTTGTCGAAAAGACGGCGATAGGCATCAATGTTCACATCATTTTGCGGTAAATCTCCATTGATCACATGCATCAGACTGATGAAATCCGAACTCAGATTGTCTCGCCAACTGTCCTTCCTGCCACACCACCACGTATCGACCTGCCATGCCTTTAGTGCAAACTCATCGGAATCC
Source organism: Paenibacillus pseudetheri (assembly GCF_924513355.1). Classification (NCBI taxonomy): domain Bacteria; kingdom Bacillati; phylum Bacillota; class Bacilli; order Caryophanales; family Paenibacillaceae; genus Paenibacillus; species Paenibacillus pseudetheri. Next base: position 162,524 of record NZ_CAKMAB010000010.1, on the reverse strand, counting down.
CGATTCATATCGCCACTATAATAATATTGTTTAGGATCAAAACTGACGTCAAACTCTCTGTGAATCGTTGCATGAGCGGCGTAATGGCCGCCATCTTTGCGGCTTACGGAGACCTCTTCATGGCTCACCCTATTGAGTTCTTTGAAGCTCAATTGTTTACCAGCATACGGAATGAGACTCCACAACAGTAGATTGACATCGCCGCCAGGAATGTAGACACCCGTCTCTTGGAACACTTCACCCATCGAGAAAAACGTCTTGAAATAATGCTCGACTGCAATCTCCGCATATTCTTTGAACAATGGGTACAGTACCTCGCTTTTCATTGGGGACGGATCTTCTATGTACATATTGGTACGATACTTTCTACCCGGTAGTTTATCCATGAATCCGTATTCTTCCAGTAGTTCGATTTCATCCTCTATAAATACAGGTGAAATGCCCAGCTCTTCAGCAATTTCATTAATCGTGAGTGGCTTGTGATACGTTGAGAAAGCGATGTTTTGTCTGATCGCCGTCGCTAAAAAGTCAGAGGTGTCGCCTTTGTTTCCTGGGGATCCGTTATGCCCTAAACCTGTCATGCGAATCGGGTTGATGCCAAGATTACCCATTGATCGAATTGTGTTCATTTTGTGTTTCAGCTCCTTTTTCGCTTCGAATAAATGCCATTTGATTGTGCCGCTAGAAAGACCCATCTCAGCCGCGATGTCGATAATTTTCATTCCACCGTAATAGTACTTAATAACGATTTCCCGTTGCTGGTGAGATAAAAAAGCTATTTCCCGCCGCAAAGCACCAGCCGTTTCTTGACGAATGATCTCGTCGAAGCCCTCGTCTCCGGACATCACCTCTTGGTCATCAATCCGCATTTGGTTGGAAGCTTTCACTTTCTCGCTAACGAATTTCGCCCATACATAATGCGCAATCTTAAAGACGTAACTGTTCAGATCCAAGAACTCTGACTTTTTGAGAAGCGCTTGGTATACTTCCAGCGTAATTCTTCCCGCCAGCTCCTCTGCTTCAGCGATCTTTCCCGTTTTGTTCAAAGCAAAACCATATAGTGGCTTGATGTAATCCTTGATGACTCGGTCAGCATGTTGTTTATTCATGTTCTAAAAGCTCCTTCTATCGGGTGGCACTCAAATATATACTGTAGCGAAAATGAAAAAGGTTGGGTAGTTTAGGAAAAGTTATTCAAACATACTCCCCCTTAGCATAATGCCGCTCCCAATCTAGTTCTATATTAGTTTCTCAGCAAATTAAAAAAGACCGTTTCGGTCTTTGTGCAACTTAGAACACCTCATCTCATGTTACAATACAACCTGAACTCATACTTTACGAAGGCGGTTGATACTGTTGATTTACATCATCAAATTTGTATACAGCTTTGTGCTTCCTCCAGGACTTTTCATCTTACTTCTGCTCGGTCTTGTCATTTGGTTATGGAAAAAGAACCGTCGTCCTGCACTTATTCTGCTTGGCGTTACACTGCTTATGTACTTCTCCATGACTCCCTTAGTCAGTGATGCGTTAATCGGAGGTTTAGAACGAAAATATCCACAACCGGATACATTGCAAGGTGATGTCATCGTCGTTCTTGGCGGAGGCGCCAGCTCTGGTACACCGGATATTGATGGAGAGGGCAATTTATATGGATCTGCAGCGAATCGACTTATTACCGCTGTGCGGCTTCATAAATTTAGCGGTCTACCTATCCTATTCTCTGGTGGACAAGTATTCTCTGACAGCGGTAATGAAGCGGATATCGCCAAAAGACAACTCCTTGGACTCGGTGTCCCCGAAGAGGATATCCTGACCGACAACCAGTCTCTTAACACGGAGCAGAATGCTGTAAATACCGCCGCTATCCTACAAGAGAAGGGACTTAAGCGTCCTGTACTAGTCACATCAGGGTTTCATATGCCACGCTCGATGCAGCACTTCAAGAATGCAGGGCTAACAGCGCAAGCTTTTCCTACAGATTATATCGCCAGCGCTGAATTTTCGTTGCAACCCTCAAAGTTCACTCCTTCGCCAGGAGCCATCTCCACTACAGGCACAGCCTTGAAGGAGTATTTAGGTCTTCTTGTTGCTCATCTATTTAATTAGATCTGTGAATTTCGCATTTATTACCCCTGCAAGAAGCTGCGGTGATACATCCATTTGTTGACCAATTTTTCCGGCGCTAACAGCTATCTTTTCCTGACTTTCTGCGCTGCTATCAATGAACGTTGGATATAGCTTTTTCATACCGATTGGTGAACATCCACCACGGATATAACCCGTCCACTTCTGCAAGTCCTTCACTGGCAGCATCTCAATCTTTTTCTCTCCGGCGGCCTTGGCCGCCTTTTTGAGATCCAGCTCCTCAGCAACTGGTATAACAAATACGTAAAGATTTGCTCCGCTATGAGCGACCAGAGTTTTAAAAACCATCTCAACCGCCTTTCCTATCTTCTCCGCAACTGCCGTTCCATGGATTAGTCCATCCTCGTTATCATAAACAAACACTTCATATCCAATTTTCTTCGCATCTAGCATTCGCATCGCATTGGTTTTGGTTATTGCCATATCTGATCTACCTCTCTTTAATCTATTCGATACTTTATGGTCAAAGAGGCCCCAAAGCCAACATGGCTCACAGGACCTCTTATTGCTGCGTTCCCATTAATCTCTGGGATAATTAACTTGCATAATATCCATAAACGGAACTTTTTCGATACCTTCGTTTTTACTGATGTGTACTTTTCCTGTCCGCGAGTCCATTTCTACAATCGTTCCGCGCACCTGTTCTTCTTTTCCCCATACGGTCAATAAAATCTCAGATCCTTCTTGCTTGGCTTCAACTAACTGATTGCCTAGCTCCTCAAGTACAAATTCATCTCTTGTGGGCCGCTTGGCTACTTTTGCTTTTGCCACTCTACTCCTCCAATAAGCGATTACAGGTATTAAGTATATTAAAATACTAAGTATGAATGCTCTCGTTTATTATAACATGTTTCAGTTTAAGGCTCGAACCCCTTCTGGCTCAAGAAAAGCTCGTCTTCACTAAAAACACTCCGGAGTCCATCGTACACCCTGTGATAAGCCGCCGGATCGTACCAATCTTCCAATTGCAGCTCTTCATAAAGAGAGTAAATACCTAATCTCCGTGTCCGTTTGCCCCCACTGCCATCTCCCATAAAATAATCGTCGATACAGACTCTATCCACCAAACCCCTTAGGATCTCTGGAAAAGACGTGCTGCTCGGCAATACCGGAGCGATGGTAGCTTGAACAGGAATGCCCGCTTCACGCAGTAATTGCAGTGTCTTGAATCTTGCAGATATGGGCGGAGCACTTGGTGTGAATTTTTTGCGAATATCTTCACGATCCGTCTCTACAGTCATACTCACGCGAACCTTGTCTTCTAAGCGTAATAATAAATCTATATCTCTGCGTACGAGCGGACTGCGCGTCTGCACGAACAGAAAATCGGGCGGGGTCTCCACCATAACCTCCAGCAAAGCTCTTGTAACCTGCTCCTTGTGCTCAATCGGTTGGTATGGATCTGTGCTAGAGGACATAAAGATGGAGACTGGTCCTATGGATGTTGCTTTCTCGAGTTCTTTGCGTAAGATAGCTGCAGCTTTTTGTTTAACATCTACCCAGGTTCCCCATTCCTCTGTGCGGAACAGTGAAACGGGCATTTGACGCACATAACAATAAGAACAGCCATAAGTACAGCCGGTATATGGGTTTAAAGAATGACTATATCCGTTCAGATAACCCGTCCCTTTATTTAGTAAGGTCTTTGGGGTTTTGTACTGGATCTCATGGTTCATAATTCTTGAGCAATCTTTCCACTTTCCAAGTTAAGCAGCCTCGTCTTCATCTCTAATCCCCCGCGGTAGCCGGTTAATGTTCCATTCTTACCAATTACCCGATGACAAGGGACCGTAATTAATATCGGATTTGCACCGATGGCCGTCCCTACCGCGCGTACAGCAGCAGGCTTTTGAATATGTGTAGCGATGTCCGAATAAGACCACGTTTGTCCATATGGAATTTCACATAACGCTTTCCACACCGCGAGTTGAAATGGAGTCCCTCGATAGTCAAAAGGAATACTGAAAACCTGCAGTTTCCCTTGCAAATATTCGATCAGTTCCTGTAGAAATGGAACCATTATCTCGTCGTCCTGCACCAGTTCACTTTCGGGAAATCTACGGCTGATCCAATCTCTCATTTCTTCGAAGGGCTTCTGCTGCGACCCCACATAACTTAATCCTTTCTCCGAAGCTGCGATATAGAAACTCCATTCCTTATAAGCTAGCAATGTCCAGTATATGATTGCATTTGGTCTACTCTCCATTTTTCTGTACCTCCAAGAATAATTCAGAATGATTCGTTAATTCTACTTTGTTAAGCTGCCGATACTGCGTTGGGGTGTGCCCCGTCTTTTTCTTAAATAAGGTAATAAAATACGACGTATTTGGCAGACCCACATGTATTCCAATATCAGCTACAGCCCGATCCGTGGTAACCAAATATTCAGATGCCTGATCGATTCTCTTTTGCTGTATATAATCCACTGGAGTGATTCCTGTTACTTTCTTGAAGGTTCGATGCAGATGATAAGGGCTTCCATGACAGACTTCTGCCAGCGTTTCAAGAGTAAGAGGTTCCTGATAATGTTTATCGATATATTCAGTCATTACAGCCACCCATTCCTTATCCGGCAGCCGCTCACCCGTCGGTTTACATCTTTTACAGGGACGAAATCCAGATTCTAATGCATGTTCTGCATTTTGAAAGATACGTGCATTCTCTCGATTAGGTGCTTTGGACTTACAGGAAGGTCGGCAAAAGATTCCCGTAGTCTTCACAGCATAAAAGAATTTATCGTTATAAGCTGCATCATTTTGCAAAATTGCCTGCCATTGCTCCTCGGTCATCTGTTCCACTTCTCCGCTCATATCCATGCGCTTCACCTCTAAACCAAGTATACCCCGCTTCAGGGTCATCTGTACTCATTCTAGAATGTAAAAGCAAGATAGTGAAATATAAGAATGGTGAGATTGCTCGTAATTACACTTTGTTTATCGAATCCGCACTTCCTTTGTCAACCGTGCAGGGAGCAGCAATTAAATAACGAATTACTCATAACATGACTACCTGAACTGGAGGAATCAAAATGGAAATTCTGAAAACAAAGGATGCCGCAGAGCTGCTGTCAGTTAGCCAGACTACGATCAAACGTTGGGCTGCTATGTTCCCTGATTTTTTTCCAAAAAACCGGTTTGGCCACTATACATTCTCAGAGCAGCAAATCAGCTTGCTTAGTCATATTAAAGACCGCATTAATCACGGAGAACCACTAGAGAGTATTCAATTAACTGACTCGAATGAAAAACAGATGTCCATGTCACCGCAAGATCCACTCCATCCCACAGACGTTGAGCCTCTGCAAGATATATTATCCCGGATTCATTATATTGAACGTACACTCGATCAAAAAGCCGACGAAGTAGTCATGATACAGTTGCTTCAGCAGCGTGAGGAGCTTGAGGATCTGCGGATAATGATCAAACAATTAGCGGCAACCCTAGAACCAATGCAAGGTTCAAAAGGCAACGCCCTCACATCTAACGAAGCTTCCCATCCCGTTACTACTGCAAGGTTGCCCTCTCCACCAAGAAAACGTGGTCTGTTACGCTCATTCTTTTTCCTGTAAGCCTGAAACGCAAAAGAACCTACTTCTAACTAACGTTGAAGTAGGTTCTTATTAAATATCGTAGGACATGGATGACAAAGTCAGCGATTAACGGTTAGGTAATCCCCTATTGCTTCTGCAATAAAGCTGAGCCTGCGATTCCCGGATGCGTCATTTCGTATGGGTCCAGAATCAGATTGAGCTCTTCCTCGGATAGCACATTATACTTAAGGCACAATTCACGAACAGATTCTCCTGTCAAAATCGCCTCACGAGCAATACGAGAAACCACTTCATAGCCCAAATGTGGGTTAACCGCAGTAATGATTCCGACACTCCGCTCCACATCCCGCTCTAGCTTCTCTTTATTAGCTTCAATACCAGCCAGACAGAAGTCTGTGAAGACTTGGAAGGAGTTATTCATGATGCTGATGGACTGAATGAGATTAAATACTAGAACTGGCTCCATAACATTCAGCTCCAATTGACCCGCTTGGGAAGCCAGACAGATTGTATGGTCATTTCCTATCACTTGAAAAGCTACCTGATTGATGACCTCTGCCATAACCGGATTAACTTTACCTGGCATAATGGAGGAACCAGGCTGGCGAGCAGGTAGTGAAATTTCATTAAACCCTGTCCGCGGGCCGGAGGCCATGAGCCGAAGATCATTAGCAATCTTAGACATGTTCATCATGCAGACTTTTAGGGCAGCAGATACTTCTGTGTATGCATCTGTATTTTGCGTAGCATCCACAAGATGATCTGCAGTAACTAGCGGTAATCCACTTATTTCAGCCAAATGCTCTACAACCACTTCGATATAACGAGGGTCAGCATTTAATCCAGTTCCTACAGCGGTTGCCCCCATATTTACTTCATACAAATGATGACGTGTATGTTCAATACGTTTGATATCTCTCTCAAGTACTCTGCGGTAAGCCTCGAACTCTTGGCCCAGACGAATCGGCACTGCATCTTGTAGATGTGTGCGTCCCATTTTTATGACCGGATCGAATTCCTTGGCTTTGTCTGCAAACACCTCATGCATTCTGCGCATTGTAACAAGTAGTTGTTCCAGAAGAGAAAGCGTCGCAATATGAATAGCCGTCGGGAATGCATCATTTGTAGACTGCGCCATATTCACATGAGAGTTGGGACTTAAATGACGATAGTCTCCTTTTTCATGACCAAGCAGCTCTAATGCTCGGTTAGCAATGACTTCATTGGCATTCATATTTAACGAGGTACCTGCACCGCCCTGTATAGGGTCTACAATAAATTGTTCGTGCCACTGTCCTTCGATGATCTCATCTGCTGCTTTCACAACAACTTCTCCAAGCCCACGATAGAGCCTGCCGATTTCCATATTTGCAAGCGCAGCGGCTTTCTTTACGATCCCCATCGCTTTGATTAATTCATTGTGCACTCTATAACCCGTAATTGGAAAATTCTCTACTGCGCGTAATGTCTGAATCCCATAGTATGCGTTCTTATCTACTTGTTTGCTGCCTAGAAAATCATTTTCTACACGAAATTCAGTTCCTGTCACAGTAAATCCCTCGCATTCTTTGAGTTAGGTTTGATCGGAATAAGAAAGCGCATTCATTCATATGTCTCACTTAGATATTAACCTTTATTGTGATAAATGTCTCTCATAAAATTAGAGATTAATGTAATTAATTTCAAATAAGATTACGAAAGCCTTGCCCTTAAAGGAAAGCTGGTTTTTATTAGGAGTAAATTTCCAAATGAAGCTATAGCATAGTATGCGCACTAATTAGATTCTATTGCTGTAAATGCATTAGAATATCATCGGACTTGGTACACGGGACTCTAATGGGAAATCGAATCATAACTGTTCATATCGCATTTTCACATAAAAAAAAGCCGACCCTAAGGTCGACTCCATCCAAACTTTACTCACAACTATGTTGAGTTCTTATTAAACCGTATAGTTCTCCAAAGAGATCTTCATACCATTCAGCAAAGCTCGCGGTTGCTCTGACTCGATCTTCATACTCAAATGCAATCTATCGCCATTACTGGTCGTATAATGAGCCGCCAATCCGTCTTCCATCTCAAACTTAGGTTCATTATGGGCCATAGCTATTACGAATGCATCCAGTCCGATGATGCCACGCTCAGCAGACTCCTTAACACCGATCGCCTCAACGATCACCCCACCCGGCATCCCTTCAACGGTTACCTCAATGTATCCCGGACGTTCCTGTAGTTGGTACGATCGAGATAAATAAATTGCGAAATAGACTTCCCCAACCTGACCGAACAAGGCGTTCGGGTCTTGCATCCACTCCCCATGTGGAAGAACACCGATGATCGTATTCTTTTCCCCCTGAGGAATAGGAAATAAAGAAATAACTACATTCTTGTGATAGAGGACCTCCATATAACGACTCTGATGGCGAGGATCTCCCTCATTGTAGCCTTGACCTGGATGGAAGAAATATAGCTGGTTGGACCCTCCTTCTCCATTCACAGGCAGGGAGAAAGCCCAACGGAGCTGTTCATTATCAAATTCCTCTACTCGCTCCCACATCCCGCCTGCTGCAAAATCCTCTGTAATATAGGCATAGGAATGAAGCAATGGTTGAGCGTTCGGATCTGCTGGGACTACCTTCTGTGTAATCTTGGTGGTTTCCACTGGCGTCTGGCGATTCATTGCAGCTGTTAGAGCCTCATCTGGAGCTTTATAGAATAGTAGTCCAGCGTATTCCGTGCGTGGCATTGCCTCTGAGAGCTTGAAGTCCCCGAACTGAACATAGTCATGAAGCACATTAGCATCCCCTGGTACATCATGTGGCCAACCTCTAGAATGTGCACCCACCCAAGCTCCGCGTAAATAAAACTCTGCTCTTACCTTCCAAAGATGATCAAGCATGTCCTTAAGAGTCGTTATTAAATCCGTATCCTCTGCTGGGACAAGCTCCAAAGCGCAGGTAAACGCTTGTATCCAATGCCAGAACCACGGGAGACTGCCGTATTCTGGCATACCCTTAGAGCGGATGTATGACAACGTATCCTTCAAACTTTGCCGACCATCCTCAACGAGCACATCATCTGCGAACATAGTGCCAAAAATCAGCTTTGCTGCCGTATATTTCGCTTCATGATGTCCAAAAGTGATTACCGGCTTACGGAAGAAATCACTCCGATAAATATGTCCAAATGCTGTATTCAGTACAATGCGAAGTTGAGCGTTTAATGATCCACCATATTTTTTGCAAAAATAGACCATCAGACTGCCCATAATTTCCACAGGCAACTCATGCGGCAATGCTTCTCGTGGAATCGGATTCAATCCAAGCGGCCAGTGCCCGTAAAGCTCTGTGCCAGGTTGACGATTCTGTAGCATTAATGTCTCCAGCAGCACATCCTGTGCCTTCTGCTTTGCTTCTTCCCGGTCAAAAGGCAACGACAAAGAATCATCTACTGCGGCTGCAAAAAGATATGAGGCATAATAAAAGTTATTTCGCACATCATCGTGGAACCAGAGTCCACTCTCAAGCAGAGGCCGTCTCTGCGCTTCCAGCGCTATACTTATAATGATTTCTTGTTGACGGTCCTGATAAGTACTCTGAATACCATTCGACTCCAGCATTCAAGTTCAACCTCCCACATCTCAATTCTCAATAATATGACAACAATCCTATGAATGAGAACTATGCATTTTAGCTCTATTGTGCACACTTTTCGTTCATTTTGCAATTATAAAAACCCGTCAACAAACTAAAATGAACATTATAAATAAAAATAAAACTTGTAAAATGAACACAAATGGAGTAAATTGTACCTATACGAACGAAAAATATGCTTATTAAGGAGATTGAATATTCCATGGAAAGACGTTTCGCATCCCATCCTAATGAAGTTAAGCAGTTTGACACTGAGCGCCTCCGTAAGGAATTCCATATTCCTGTCATTTTTGCACCAGATGAGCTGAAGCTTGTACTTACCCATGAGGATCGCATGATCGTTGGCGGTGCTAATCCTGTTAAGGAAGAAGTTGCACTAACAACTGACCTTAAAGAACTTGGTGTTACTTACTTCTTGGAGCGCCGTGAGCTGGGAATCATCAATGTTGGCGGTAAAGGTTCGGTTATTGTCGATGGTACAGAATATGAAGTAGATTTCAAAGAATGTCTGTATGTCGGTCAAGGTTCTAAAGATGTTATCTTTAAAAGTGCAGACGCTTCCAAGCCCGCTAAATTCTATTTGAATTCTGCGCCTGCTCACCAGTCCTATCCAACTACCAAAACCACTCTGGCCGAATCCGAATCTGGTGCGATGGGCGGTTTGGAGAACTCCAACGAGCGTACCATTCACCGGTTCATTCATACAAATGGCGTACAAAGCGCTCAGCTAGTTATGGGTATGACTCAACTGAAGCCAGGTAGCATGTGGAATACGATGCCAGCACATACACATCCACGCCGGATGGAAGCTTATTTCTATTTCGATCTACCGGACGATTCCGTTGTGTTCCACTTGATGGGAGAGCCTAATGAAACTCGCCATATTGTAATGCAAAATGAGCAGGCTGTAATATCTCCAAGCTGGTCCATCCACAGTGGTGTTGGCACTCATAACTATACTTTTATCTGGAGTATGGCTGGCGATAATAAAAGATATGATGATATGGACCCCGTATCCATGAAAGAACTACAATAGAGACAAGCTAAAACGCCTTCGGCGTCCTTTTAAGGACGATAAGCGTTTGTGCGAGAATTATAAGGAAGAGTCTAGCGTGAAATTTATACTTTCTTATAATTTTAATCAATTACGGAAAGCTGAGGCAAGCGGATGAACCCGATACGACGACACGAGATGATTATGGAAGTTATGCTGAACCAAAAAGATGTAACGGTGAATGAACTGAGCGATAAGCTGCAGGTTACCGGAAAAACAATTCGCGAGGATTTAAGCAAGCTGGAGGAGCAAGGACTAATTGTTCGTGTTCATGGCGGAGCTGTGCTGGCACAAAGTGACCAGTTTGGTATTTTGCCCTCCAAGGATCCACTGGATAAGTATTCCGACGAGAAAACAGAGATCGCCTTGCGTGCGCTCGCTCATATTGAACAGGACAATATTATTGCTCTTGACGGTGGAAGCACCACGCTTGAAATCGCTCGCCGCCTGGATAATATGCCTCTAACGGTAGTCACCAATGATGTATACATCATCAGCGAACTGGTTCCCAAAGATCATATTCGTCTGGTCGTTCCCGGGGGTTACCGTGTCCGCAATATGTTGGCCGGCCCTGAAGCCGTCTCCTATGTGCAACAACTTAATATTCAAAAAGCATTTCTGTCCTCGACAGCTGTTCATATTGAACATGGACTTTCTATTTATACAGGAGATTTAATTGAGTTTAAGCAAGCCCTTGTGTCTACAGCCCGTAAAGTGTTCGCGGTTGTGGATCATCATAAATTCGGCCAAACTGCGCTGCGTACATTCGCATCATTGCAGGAAGTAGACATTATCTTGACGGATAAAGGACTCTCCTCCGAAACGGCAGAACAGTTCCGCAGTGCGGGCGTTGCCATTGAATGTGAGTAATAACGGAATCAAATCATTTAAATCAAAGGGGCGTAATTTATATGTCATCATCATTATTCAGCTTGGCAGGTAAAACAGCACTCGTAACCGGTGCAGCTCAAGGTCTTGGACAAGGGATTGCTCTTGCCTTCGCAGAAGCAGGTGCAGATATCGCATCCGTATCTCTTAATACAAGCGAAGAAACTGTAAACGCTGCAAAAGCTTTTGGCGTAAAAGCGGTTAGCATTGAATCTGATTTAAGTGATCATAGCAACCTGCAAAACACATTCGACCAAGCCCTTGAACTGACTGGTCATGTTGACATTCTCGTAAACTGTGCAGGGATGATCCGCCGTACTCCGGCAAAAGACCATAGCGAAAAAGACTGGTTCGATGTAATTAACCTGAACTTGAACACAGTGTTCCTTCTGTCTCAGATCGCTGGCCGCCACTTCCTGGAAAGAGGATCCGGCAAAATCATTAACATCGCCTCCATGCTCTCCTATCAAGGCGGAATCAATGTCCCTGGCTACACCGCGAGTAAGCACGGGGTTGCAGGTCTTACTAAAGCTTTTGCTAATGAATGGGCAGGTTCCGGTCTGAACATCAATGCGATTGCACCAGGCTACATGGCCACTGAAAACACAGCTCCGATCCGTGCCGACCAAAGTCGTTCGGACGCTATCTTAGATCGTATTCCAGCTGCACGTTGGGGAACGCCAGAAGATCTTAAGGGGCCTGCTGTATTCTTGGCTTCCGCAGCTTCCGACTATCTGAATGGTCATATTCTTAATGTTGACGGCGGATGGTTGGCTAGATAAACATTATAAAGATACTAACCCGCTGCTTGGTGGCAGCGGGTTATTTTTACTTAAACAAGCTTGTAATGGATTCCCCATCAAACTTACTTGTAATCTTAAAATTTCCAGAGTGATACTTATTCTTACTAGCAAGATCCGTGATATACAAGAAATTAGTATCAGTGAGGTTCAATCCAAAGCGCAAACCTTTATTTACAAATAGACTTATCCAATAGGTCTCCGTAGGTTTTTCAGAAGCATTACTTCTTCTTAATTTCACATCAGAGAACTCATGTATTATCTTTTCAATTACTTTCGGATCATCAACTTTTATTTGTTCATCATTTGACGATTTAAGAATCTCGATAGATGTGATTTCTGTTGCATCGATTTTATCCATTACAAGATTTCCAAATGAATTATAACTATGATATAGCGTGACGCTCCAAAGGATTGTAATGATTACTAAAGGAATTAGGATGATTACGTAACGTTTTTTCATGATTATAAGCCCTCTATCTCCACAAATTCTCCCGGATGTGCCCGAATATACTGGCCAATCAACCTGTGGCTATCTTCGGCTATGTTCTTAAATCGTTCAAATAAACCACTCATCTCTCTCAACAACTCAGGGTCACGATCGAGATCCGTGATGGCAGCATCAACCCACTGTACTCCAAGTCTATTGTTTCTTTCCTCAAGAAATGCCTTTGTTTCCTGAAGCAAAAGTATCATTGGACCATCGCCAAAAAACCGTATCCCTCCCATCACTCCTGTCCAATACCCCGGCAGGTCTTGCATGTAGGAAATCCAAGCATAATACTCCCCTTCGGAATTACGGCTGTGATCATACATCACTCTGAACATACAAAGTGCCTTCTGTCCATCGGTGAGCTTTGAAATCACTTCGGATTTGATCGATGGTGATTTTGCGCGAATCTGTTGAAAGGTAGGCTCCATACAGGCCCATCCTAGTCTTTCGTCACTTAAAGTGTCCAAGTCTTTCTGCTTCATGGCTACTAAATTCATTTAACTCCCCCTTTGATTAACATCCAAAAATATACATATCTTTCTTACTGATGTCAATAAGAACCTCTCTAACAGTAGGGTAATTCGAACGTTTTTATGATAGGCTTTATTAAGAAGAAATCATCACAAAGGAGCTTTTCTATGCATAATGAGATACTTACCATTTTTGATGAAGCAGGCAACCGAACAGGTACGGCTCCACGTGAAGAGGTACATCGGTTAGGACATTGGCATGAGACATTCCACTGCTGGTTCATAAGCAAAGATCAGGAAGTACCCTATATCTATTTACAGCTTCGCAGTGAACAGAAACAAGATTATACGGGTCTATTGGACATCACAGCCGCCGGACATTTGCTAGCAAACGAAACTGTAGAAGATGGAATACGCGAGGTTCAAGAAGAACTGGGACTGGATTTGTCCTTTAAAGACCTGATCCCGCTAGGGACAATTCCTTATAGTATGAAAAAAGAAAACCTTATCGATAATGAACGAGCGCATGTCTTTGTTTATAACAATCCCAATCGTCTAGAAGATTTTAAGTTACAAAAAGAAGAGGTCGCCGGCATTGTTAAAGCTAAGTTTTCTGATTTCCGCAGATTTTGGCAGGGAAAAATACATAGACTACAAGTCAACGGTTTTCAAATCGATCCACACGGACATAGAATTACCATTGAGCAGGATGTAAACAAGAACCATTTTGTACCCCACGATATGGGTTATTATACTTCTATTATTGAGGGCATCGAGTCAATATTTCTAATATCACCAGTAGTAACGGAGGATAAATGATTATTGATCAACGAACATTTACCGTGAAAGGCATCCAATACACCATTAGATCTGCAATCACTACGGATGCTATGGCATTGTCCAAATTAAGAGTACAAATCGATAGCGAGACCGAGAATCTAGACAGAGAACCAGGTGAGGCGTTCATTGACGAAAAAGGGTTTCAGCAGCTTATCCAATCTGATTCAGAGAAACCAAGAAACTTATTTCTAGTCGCGGTAGTGAAGGATGAAATCGTTGGGTTCTCCAGATGCGAAGGCCCTACTTTAACAAGATTCTCTCATAAAGTAGAGTTCGGAGTATGTGTGCTGCAAGAATATTGGGGTTATGGAATGGGAAAGAATCTTTTGGCAGAATCTATTGCTTGGGCCGACGCTAACGGTATCCAAAAAATCACGTTAAATGTCCTCGAAACGAACGACAAAGCTGTTACCCTTTATCAGAAGCTTGGCTTTGAGATCGAGGGAATATTAAAGAATGATAAGACCCTTTCGGACGGTAATTTCTATAACACTATTGTGATGGGACGATTTATGGATTAATAAGAAAAAGGCATCTTTTACACGGGTAGCAAGATGATACGCATTTCCTTCACCGAAACGATTTACCGTAAGCGCTGGACGGCCAGCATAGAAATCGCTGCGATAAGTGCCTAATGCTTCCGCACCTTCCAAGTGGATCAGCTCAGCAATTTCATGCGCATCATAATCTCCACTAAGATTAAGTGCATTACTCGCCTGCCTTACAACACCATTCAAATCACGGCTATGCAGCCCTTCGGTCTCTTCTGCCCAAATGCCGAGCGTTCTACGAAGTGGTCCAGGGAATCCGCCTAAATGACATAAATCCGTTTCGTTAACGACACCAGACCAATAGGTTGCCAGGAAAGTCCCTCCTTATCCCAATCGAAAATAATCGCTGTTTTTACTGGAGTTGATGTACCTACTACTTCTGTCATTCCCGCCAGTGTCTTCCTTCCCTACCTCTGTAACGTCTTTAAACACACGAGTCTCGGAGTGGCCACTATGGTCAAATTATACTGAGCCACTCCTTATCTCCAACCTAGCAGCTGCTGTGGGGTATTCCGTCCAGCATTTCCAGCGTCTATTCGTACAGGAATATGCCGTATCTCCACATAAATATCTACAGAATCTGCGACTAGAACGTGCGATACAGTTAATGACAGAGAATGCTGATATTCTCGTTCAGGATATTGCAATTCAATTGGGAATGGATACGAATTATTTTATCCGAATCTTCCGAAATACTTATGGCTGTACACCTGGGATGATGAAGCTTCGGCTTTTAGAGGGTGAACAAAAAAGATAACGAAATCCAAAGGGATATCGTTATCTTTTTATTTAAATATGGGATTATATCTTATTGCTTCACACTTAGAATCAATTATCTCTCTTGCATCCAGAAGAAGGTCCCCCCCCTTCTTTCATCAATAACAATTCCGGTAGAAGTTAATCCCGCAGCAATTCGTCCCTCACTTCGGTCAGCACGAATCCAAGTAGGTTCTTACCCCGCCATTTTACGGGATTCTCCGCATCCGGATTGGACTGGCTCATGCCTATTCCCCAAATGCGATCCTGTGGGCTAGCTTCGACGAGAATACGGTTTTTCGTTGACTTGAGGTATTCGCCAAGCTTCGGATTCTGCGAAAATTTGGCTATATTTCCTCTTTTGACAATGTTATAGCATTCTTTATCCCAAGTGTCATTTTCGAAGTTTCTTACAGCACGCCCGTAGGCTTTCATCTCCTTGGGATGCTTAGCTTTAAGGATCGCGTCCAACATTTCGTCATCTCCAAACAGTCTGGCTTTCTCGGACATCATAAACTGCTCGACACAGGAATACTCGATCCCCTCTACCACGAAAGGACTCATCCACCATTGGCTGAAGCAGCTTTTGTCGACGCCGTCGTGCTTTGGCGGTGTATGGCCCCAGAAGAACACAAACTTGAACGTTTTGCCCGCGATATAAGCTTTTCTTAACTGCTCGATATTGTAAATCATTGATATTCCTCCATATTTCTCCGATATAAGCGGGAAGGACGGTGTCCCGCATTTTCAGTATAATGATCGGTCTCCGCTACGAGATCCGCTACTTTACGCCGGAATGCGGCTTTCAGCAGCTCTTTGTCCAAGATCACCTCGTAAACCTGCTGCAGATCCGTCAAAGTGAAGAGATCAGGCATCAAGTTTAGCGCAATATCGGTGTAATTCACTTTTCCCCGTAGTCTCTCAATAGCGCAAGCGATAATCTTCGCATGATCAAAAGCCAATCCTTCATTTGATACGATGGAGTATGTGGTTGACGTAGAGGCCGACTTTGACGTCATTGTCCGACCCACAACTGCCGTAAACTCTTCTTCATCGCTGCTTAGCTTGAGCTCGTATTCCTTCGTTTTCACATACCCATCCTCAATAATCTCTTTCTGCTCGCGCAGAAGCCGATAGGTTACCTTGAACCAGGCAGCTAGGGCAGCGTCATCTCCTGCTTTCAGCTGTACCTGATCACTGTTGATTAAGGCCATGTAGCTGCAGCTCATCACCCAGGTACGAGGGTCCCTTCCAACATCGCTGAAGGTGTACAACTGCTCCATATAAACGTCATCCACACCGGTTTCCTCACGCAGCTCCCTCACCGCCGCCTGCTCCGTCGTCTCGTCCGGCCGGACGAATCCACCTGGAAGTGCCCAATTGCCCAGGAACGGGTGACCTCCCCGCTGAATGAGCAGAATTCGCAGCTCTTTTTCCGGAAGCTTGCGGTAGCTGTCCGCCTCTGTGTTCGTAACGGTGAAAATGACCATGTCCGCCGCCACCGAAGGCCGCTCGAAATCCCCGGCACGGTACTGCTCGAAAAATTGACGTTCCGTAAGTCCATCGCGATCCAACATATTCATGTATCCTCGCCTCCTTTGTTCTTAATTCTAGCCATTCAACTCTCCGAAATAGTTCCGGTAGGGTTCGAACTTTGCCAAGATCTCACTTACTTTGTGCATTCGTTCCTCTAGGTTTCCCCGCAACGTGATATAGGGAATCCGCCGCTCTTTCAAATCCGCAATGATTTGCTTATGAAAAATATGCCGCTTCTGATCCCCGCTACGGTCCCATGTATTCTCGTAAGGAATATCATCGTCACACAGGAAAAATAGATCATAGCGCTGCGCGTTTTCTAATGCGATCCGGGTTAAGCACTCAGGAGCACGGCCGTGGTAATCCAAGGCAAACATATATGTGGTAATTGCATTGGTATCGACAAAGAGATATCGGTTAGCTTTCAGCAGCGCCTGCTCCTCGCGTCCGATATGGCCCAAAGCGATCTCATCGAACGCTTCTAGGCTGATTCTACGATCTACTTGATGCTCGGTCCAGTAATCACGCCCATATTCACTCGCAAAGGTTGTGCGATACCGCCGCGCCAGCGCTTCAGTGATTGTAGATTTGCCAGTCGACATCGCTCCCACAAAAACCACTTTCGTGATTAAATCCCTATACACGACATCACTAACAAATTCGCGGTATTTATAAGGGTCGGCACGTACCATCGTGGCCGAAATTGGCACCCGCTCACGGGCTTCATCCACCTGCCGGTCCGCCGCGCCTAATGCGACACTCATATGCTCACCGTAAAACTCACTAGAGTAAAAATGCGTCACTTGCTCGCCCTTCAGCAGTCCCAGAATATACTGCTCCTCTCGAATCTCATGCTCCCGATCGTTCGAATACCCGTCTGGACCATCCCAAGCTTCGATTACCCGAACCGTCGGATAGAGCTTACGGATCCAGTTCGCCCGAATATGAAGCGGAATCGAGGTCACCGTCGTTTCGTAGATTACCACAATCAATTCGTCGACCTCTTGCAACGCCGTCTCGATCATGAATTGATGTCCTTTATGCAAAGGAGCAAACTTCCCCAGCGTTAATCCAAGCGTCTTCATGCCGACACCTCCTTAGCCCCTTTATTCCAATTGTAATAGCCGTATGCCGCGTTAACCAGATACGCACTCCACATGACGATCATCAGCACCCCTTCGCCACTGCCTTCCAGCATCCGAATCACCCACAACAGCACCGTAAACATATTCAAAACAATATAGACCAGCCATTGTTCCTTAAATCTACTGACCATTAAAAAGGTAGCCACGATGGATAATACCGTCGTAATAGCATCGATATAAGGCGAGTTCTGCCCTGGGATGAACGATAGCCCGATTCCCAGTAGCAGGCAGCCTATTACGCAGACCGCTACGACAAGGAACAGCCACTTAAGATTCATCTGTCGCATGGATAGATTGCCGTCTTGGCGGTTGTTTTTCCACATATAGAAGCCAACGACATTCATAGGAACAAAGAATAACAAATTCAGCATGACCTCTCCAAACAAACCGTTGATGTAAGCCAAGTACGCGTAACCGACGGTATTGTACATTCCGAAAACATAACTCATCAGGTTTCCTTTCGCCGCGAGCACCACACACAGCACCCCGGTGATAAAGACCGTAAAACCGAATAAGGAATCTTTAGAAATAAACGTAAACGCAACAGCAATAGAGGTAAACAAAACTAGCCAGACGATTTCAAACAGATTCCAGCCACCCCATGTTTTATCCACTTTCATCCCCTCGCTTTCATTAAATGCCCTAACCTTCACCTTCAGTTATCTGTTAGTAACATTTTGATATTAACATTTTGTTAATATCAAATATAGCAAAAAGGCGAGAGAGATGCAATAAAAAGGTGAAAATAATTACCAACTTAAGTCTGGCCCAGTCCATGGTCGGTATCCTCTTCCTTAGCATAAGCCTATTTCGAGAATCGGCAATCGGTACATATTCATGACAATGATTTCTGACAAGAATATACGCTGACAAAGGAAAAAACCCGCGATTTACGCGGGTAGGCGTTCGAACATGTACTTGTCATCCTACTTCTTCTTCTCTGCTAATGCGCTCGTATTATTGCCACAGACCCCACCGTATAATAGCTTAAGGCTAAGAATCTTATCGTTCACTTTGCCTCCTCGCCCTTCTGCATGCGGAAAACATGGGCGATCGGAGCCTGCCCGTTCAATTCGCCATCCGGGAGCGTGATCGAGATTCCTTCCGGCGTATGCTCAACCTTCAGCAAAGCGTCGCTTCCGACAAGCTCGATGGCTGAAACAGGCTCCTGATAAGGAATATGAACTATCTTGTCTACGGCTTTATCTGCGCTTTCATACAAGTACGTACAGTATACGGTACTTCCTTTCGAGGTGAACGCGCAGGACCCGGAAAAATACGGTTCGCACACGCGTGTGCCGTATACCGCTTCACCGTAAATCTTCATCCATGCCCCCAACTCATAGATACTCTTAACCGCCCCAGCCGGCAATCGTCCGTCGGGCTGAGGACCTATGTTAAGCGCCAAATTGCCGCCTTTGGATACGACTTCCATCAGAATGCGAACGAGCTCTCTCCCCGATTTATACTGGTCATCGTATTTGAAAGCCCATTGTGTGCCGATCGTAATGCAGCTTTCCCACGGTACGTTCAGCGGACGCTCCGGAATCGTTTGCTCCGGCGTCACGTAATTTTCGTAAGGCCCTCCGACTGTACGATCCGCGGATAGCAGCCACGGCTGCGTTTGACGGGCGCGCTCGACAACCTCGCCCAACCGAATGTCCTGCTTTACCTGGTCACTATCTTTAACCCAACCCGCATCCAGCCACAAAATATCGATCCGGCCGTAACGGCTCATCAGCTCCATGATTTGCTCATGGGTGAAATCGACGAATTGCTCCCACAGCCACGGGTATTCCCCGGGGGAGTACGAGGGCCCTCTCCACGTATTGCTGCCCCTTTCCATTCCTGGCGCCCAATAATACGGCGATTGCCAATCCGCCTTCGAGAAATATGCGGCGATCGCAAGCCCCTTGCTGCGGAAAGCGTCAAACACATGCTTGCAGACGTCGGCATAGCGATGTGCATGAAATGGCGTTTCAGAACCAGTAATTCGGTAATTCGTCGTATGTGTGTCCCACATGCAATATCCGTCGTGATGCTTTGTCGTAAAAATCAAATATTTAAACCCGCCTTCTGCAGCGATTTCCGCCCATAGCTCCGGCTGGAAGCGGATAGGATTGAACGTGCGGTTGAGTCCGAAATATTCGCGCTTCAGCTCTTCGTAGTCGCTCGTCCATTCGACATCTTTACGCGCCCAATCACCGTCTTCGTCGCTGAGAATCCAGGACTCGACCTCGATCTGCGAATAAGGTCCCCAATGCATCATTAGGGCCAATTTCTGATCCTTGAACCATTCCAACCTTTCCAGCGTAATTGGATTTTCCGGCTTCACCCAATTCGTCTCACTGCTGTAACCGTGGACGCCTTCAATTAGTTCCGGTGCATCTGCTTGCTGAAGCTCCTTGATTTCCATATCGTTCATCGGGTTGCCTCCTTCGGTTCTCCTCGTCACATCAGAGTATAATTATTACTTGTAACCCCCCAATATAGAAATTGGGGGGTTACCCGGCTACTGTATAACTCTATTGAGCAAAACTGCTGCTTCAGCACGGGAAGTGATCCCGCCCGGAACGAATTTGTTTGCTTCCCGGCCGTTAATTAAATGAAGTGCCGCCGCCGCTCTTACTGACTCAAGCGCCCAGGCCGCCACAGCGGATTCGTCGGTAAAGGAAGAAGCCGTTTTTCCGTTCAACTTGACGTCTTTCAAGATAACATATGCCCGCATCATCATAGTGACCATTTCTTCGCGTTTGATTTTAGCATCGGGATTGAATGACGTTGTGCTAATTCCTTTAACAACGCCTGCTTTGACCGCCATAGAAACAGCTCTCTCGTACCAGGCACCCTTCGATACATCCGTAAATTTTGATTCGCCCACTGATGTCAGGTTCAACGCTTTAACAAGCATCGCCGTAAATTCGGCCCGTGTTATAGAACGCTCTGGCTCGAACATTGCCGCACTAGTGCCTTCAATAAATTGCTTCGCCGCTAGCTGTTCGATCGCATCGGCCGCCCAGTGAGTAGACTTAACATCTGTAAATAATTTCTTGAATTCGAGCATTGCATATTTACTGAGATGGTGAATATCGGCCACCCATTCTCCGTTAATAAACGTACCTCGCACATATTCCAGCGTGCCGTTGTCAGCCAAATAGTAAATGCCAGTCAGTTTCGGATTTAAGGAAGGATCCGTTTTGAATCGAATCGTCATCGGTTTATCGAAGCTGTTCAAGCTTGTCACTTTACCATCTTTTCCGACAATCGATAAGCTAAAATTGATCACATTGCCGGAAATTTTAATTATTGCATGCGTGGAAGACTGCCTTATTGCTAGAAGGTTATCAGCATCGGATTCAGATAAGTGAGTCATGATTAACTCTATCGTACTGTTTCGTTTATCTTCTGCGGACAATTTATCCGTCAACTGTTTAAGTAATTCAGCGGGTACTTCCAACGTAAATGGACCCGTTTGAATGACTAATTGATGATGTCCGAGCAGTTCGGCTGCATTGGCAGGAAATACAATTTTCTCTTTATCCTTGGCTGCGATCGTCACGACTCCATTGGAGGCTGTAGAAATAAGATCTTCCGTTGTCACTACAAGTATATGAGCATCGGTATTTCCATTGACTGTACCACCTGTAGATGGAATACTACTGTTCCCACCACTCGTCGGTGGGTTACTGTTCTCGCCATCTGTCACCTTCTGCTTAAACGTAACATTGATCGTATGGTCGGCGGTTATGTTAGTAACTGTATACACGCTTCCGGTCACCGTCACAGCGGTACCGTCTAACAACACTTTATCGATTTCATATCCATTGTTCGGATTGAAGGCAAAGGTTTGATCTTCACCCTCATTAACTACAACGGCGCCGTTCGGACTGATCGTTCCGTTGTCCCCCGCGCTCGCCGTAATCGTATTACTGTTCTCACCACCTGTCTCCTTTTGCTTAAACGTAACATTGATCGTATGATCGGCAGTTATGTTAGCAACCGTATACACGTTTTCGGTCACCGTCACAGCGGTACCGTCTAACAACACCTTGTCGACTTCGTATCCATTGTTCGGATGGAATGTAAAGGTTTGATCTTCGCCCTCATTAACTACAACGGCGCCGTTCGGACTGATCGTTCCGTTGTCCCCCGCGCTTGCTGTGATCGTGTTACGGTTCTCGCCATCTGTCACCCTTTGCTTAAACGTAACATTAATCGTATGGTCGGCGGTTATGTTTGCAACTGTATACACGCTTCCGGTCACCGACACAGCGGTACCGTCTAACAACACTTTATCGATTTCATATCCATTGTTCGGATTGAAGGTAAAGGTTTGATCATCACCCTTATTGACTACAACGGCGCCGTTCGGACTGATCGTTCCGTTGTCCCCCGCGCTCGCAGTGATCGTGTTACGGTTCTCGCCAATTTCTCCGTTCTCCGCGAGATTATAGAGCTCAAGCTCATACATAGCGTACATGCCCCATGTCGTATAGTTCGCATCATTGATCTGTATTCTCAGCTTTAGTGCATCTCGTACTTCAGGAATATTAGCAAAGGTGTGCTCCATAACTCCGTCATCTTTGCTGCTTTTCCATTGGATGGGTACCCCCTGTGCTATGGTTTCAAAGTTTATTCCGTCTGTAGAAGCCTGAACATCGATATTGGAAATACCCTGGATTAATCCAGATGTTGTAGCCATGACGATGGTGTTAAAGGTTTGCGGTTGTTCCCAAGTAAGATTAATCTCATGCGGAAACGGATGTTCGGTATTGTAGCCTCGCGAACTCGCAAACATGGTATAAATAATACCGTCAACCATTTTCTTGGCACTATAGTCCTCGCCTTCACGTTCTGCCGTTGCTGTAATCTCAGAATAGCTTCTGGCAATATTGGTGCCTAGCCCATCCTCATTTCCTTTGAGAAAGTTCAATGTGTAGAGCTTTGTAGTTGTCCCGTCGCTTGCAGTGGACCTGATATGAATTACGCTTTTTCCGAATGGAATGTCAAAAGTCTGTGCTGTGTTATTGGCGACATTCTTTCCGTTGACCTGCAAGGTACCCGCTTCATCCGACAGCGTTGGCGTAATCGTGATGGTATTTACATCATTAGGAATCATAACTGGGTAGGTCGTCTTGCTATTGTCAAACGTAAAAGAAGGAACTTTAGGGATTGTTATATTACTTAGCGATCCGTCTGCTGTAGGGTTAATCTCTCCGTTATCTGGAAGGTTATAAAGCTCAAGTTCATATAAAGCGTATATGCCCCAATACGTATGGTTAGCATCGTTGACCCGCAACCTTAGCTTCAGCGCGTCATTAACTGTAGGGATATTCGCATATGTGTATTCCATCTTGTTGTCGTCTGTGCTGCTAAACCATTGAATCGGAACCCTCTTTGCAATGGTGGTCCAATTCGTTCCATCTGAAGTAGCCTCAACATCTATATCCGTTATCCCCTGTAATAACCCTGATGGCGTGGCCAAGACAATTGTATTAAAGGTCATCTGTTGATTCCAAGTAAGATTGATCTCATGTGGGAACGGTACGATGCTCGTATACCCGCTAATACTAGCAAACATGGAACCGTAACTACCGTCAACCATATTTGAAACACCATAGCCGCTACTATCTGCCCTGGCAGCTGTTGCTGTAATAGCTGAATAACTTCTCGCAATATTAGTGGTCGGTTGATTTACATTCCCTCTGAGAAAGTTCAACGTATAGAGTCTCGTGGTTTCCCCATCACTTGCGGTAGAACGAATGAGGATCTTACTTTTGCCTGTAGGG
This sequence comes from Paenibacillus pseudetheri, assembly GCF_924513355.1. Classification (NCBI taxonomy): domain Bacteria; kingdom Bacillati; phylum Bacillota; class Bacilli; order Caryophanales; family Paenibacillaceae; genus Paenibacillus; species Paenibacillus pseudetheri. The sequence goes on along the minus strand of NZ_CAKMAB010000010.1, from coordinate 138,851 downwards.
ATGTTGAATGTAAGCCTCTGACCGCTGCCATAACGTTGCCCATTGATATCTAGGGTGCCGTTTGCATCCGCAAGCGTTGGCGTAATCGTGATCACGTCTACATCGCTCGGAATAATGGCCTGGTAATTAATATTGTTTTTATTAAAAAGAACCGAAGGCACGTTAGTCAGTTCCAAACTTTGCAGTGTTCCATCATAGATCTTCTGTCCTTCATACATGCTTACTCGAAAGCCGTCAACGAATAGGTTTTTGTTCTCCAGGTTCACTACCTTGATCGTATGCTTGCCTGCTGACAGATTATGATTGCTGTATACCGATATCGAATCGAGTTGAACTTTCTCATATAGGTCTATAATCACCGGAGCGGAATCGTCGATGGATACAGCAATTTTACCGGAACCTTCATTTTTCTCTGCAATAAGATCGATACCTGATCCTGTAAAGGTATAGGTCAATTCATCATCCGCCTTTAACGTGCCTTGAACACCGCCCATATAAGCGTATTTCCGGCTTTTTGCAAACCATTCACCGCCAAAGATGATCTCCCCAGTCGCGTTATCGGTCATGTAGGTCATGGGTACATCCTGCCCATCGTAGGGACTGCTTGGCACAGGAATATCACCCACAGTTTCTCCGGCTGCTGCTTTAACCAGATAATTATGAAGCTTGCTGATATATTCAGGGTCAAGGGTATATTTTCTCGGATCAGACGGGTTAACAGCGCTGTCGGCTATACGTTTAGCAAGTCCTGGATTGGTTTGCTTGAGTTGGTGCATCAGTTCGTACTCCTCAAGTCCGTCTCTTTGGGCCTCGTAACGAAGTGAGCTCTTAACCGTCATATGTTCCTTATCCGGATATACGATCGTAGAATCGCCATAATGTGGGACGTACCATACGTTCCATCCCCAATGCAAGTGTCCTTGCACACCTTCTTGACTAAGATTCCAGAATAACAGTCTGCCCGTCAATATGGGCTGCGTCCAGAATCTGTTCAACCACGGAGCCGGATTGGCATCGCAAGTATACACCCACAAGTCTTTGCCTGCCGCCTGCTCCGCTTTATAGAGATTTTTCTTGTCCTGGAAAACCGGTGTTAACGGGACCCACACATCCACATAGGGTTTGATGGTTTCGTTCATCAGAGTACCGGCCGCATCAGCATCCAAAGTCTTGAAATCCGGAACGATTTCTTTTATTTTTCTAGCAATATACGTCATATAGTTTGTAATGCTAGCACCATTCGGTTCGTCCTTAGTATGCTGATACCAAGTGAAACCGTTAAGCCAGCCTTTTTCCTCTAAATGATCGTGCAATGCTGTCAAGTAGTTCGTAAGATAAGCGTCTGTAACAGGTAGTGAATCGAATTCAGGTACTGACGTTTTCCACGGATCTTGTGGATTATTATTGTTTGGTCTCTCACTCTGCGGCATTTGTTCTAACGCATGGATCAAGTGAATGTTCGCAAAATGAGTAATTCCTCTATCCATAAAGGTTTGAACATATCGATCGAACAAAGACCAGTCGATATTCTCCGGTATCCCGTCTTTAAAAGACACCATTTTGGTACCCTTTTTGTTTAATAATAAGTCTGTACGAACCCAAATCATGTTCTGGCGATAATCGGTCATGGTCTTGGCGAAATTATCCATAAGCTCAAACCACTCATCGCTGTACGTCTCCACTCCATAATAGTTCTCGCCAACGTCATAACTAGACTGCGTTAAAGGATCATCTACAATCTCAGGTGGATTACCTCCAATCATAAAACCATTCGTCATTGACCATTGATAATTAACGAAATTAGCCTCAGAGGTTGGAGGGATTGCAGCGTTAGCAACTTCGACGTTAATTGGTACTTGATAATCGCCCAAAGTCGATTTCACCGTAACCATACCGTAATAGAGGCCAGGAACAGCATCGGCAGGGACATAATTCGTTATTAAGATGGGCTGAGTTGAATTTGCCGCCACATTTATAGAGGTATCGTTCGAAAGCGGATCGGGAATCTCCGATAAGGGGTAGATTTGCGTGCCTACCAAATCCGGTCGATATTGATTGGGCTGCACGGTATCCTCAAGCACGTATTCTTCAAAATGATAGCTTAAGTTGCTGTTTGAGATCGTATTTCCAGGAGATACAAGATCGGAAAATTCAATTCCTGTAATCTTAAAATCGCTTGTGCCTCTTACAGCAATTTGCTCACTTTCGTATTCGTTTTTGGCTGAAACAAGATCAATGCTGTTGTCAGGATTTGCAGGGATCGTACTGGTCCTATATACGGACTTCAATGCATTAACCACCCACACATCCAGGTTGCTACTGTCAGCATGGACACTAGGCGCATTGACCTGGAAAAATGTACTTAATAGAATCATGAAACAGATCATTGTATACATTGCTCGTTTGAACATAGATCAACCATCCTTTCATATTCATTTAATGTTAGAGCCCAATTAAAGCGCTCACATTATGCATTATAATCTCAATTGAAACCCTGCTAAATAAGAGTATTTTTTGAAATCTAACAGATTTCGATTGTAAATAAGAAGAAACGACGTTGTCGTCTTCTAAAGACGATAAGCGTTTCTTCGAAAAATATAAGGATAAAGTATAACGTGAAGCTTATACTTACTTATATTTCAAGCATAAACGCCTTTGGCGTCCTAATCAGGATGCCAAAGGCGTTTATGCGATCATGAATCTTCTTCTCTGATATGACGATACTGCGGTATGCGTACGATAACGGAAGTGCCAATCCCAGGCTGACTATGAATATTGATCCCGTACTCAGATCCAAATAAGAGCTGTAATCTTTCTTGCACATTTTTAATCCCATAGCCGGAACTTTCATGTTCAAGAATACGCGCGATCATATACGGTTCCATACCGACGCCATTATCCTCCACGACAAAAACAATATCCTCACCCTCGAGACTTGCCCGCAGGATGAGTTTACCTCGCCCCTCCCGCTTCAGATCGATGCCATGCATAATCGCATTTTCAACAATCGGCTGTAAAATAAGATGAATCATTTCAAATTGAAATACCTTGTCGTCGGCATCGAATTTTACGTCAAATTTTGAATTGTGCATAGCTAATTGAATATATATGTATGCTTGAACGTTAGTCCATTCATCTTGAATCGCAATAATCTGCTTCCCTTTATTTAAAGTCGTTCTGTAATAACTAGAAAGGTTATTTACCAAGTCACTAATTTCTTGAGCATCGATTCGCAGCGCTTTGGAATTAATTAAAGATAAAGAATTATATAGAAAGTGGGGATTGATCTGAGCTTGCAGTGCTTTGAGTTCGGCTGACTTTTGCGTGACTTTTGTTTGATATACTTCCGAAATGAGTTGATTAATTTGTTTAAGCATAGAACCGAAACGATCGGTAAGCTGCCCGATTTCATCTTTGGAATTCGTGGATACAACAACCGTAAGATCACCATCTTCCACCATCTTCATTTTGGTGTTTAATTTCTCGATTCCTCTTAACAGCGTCTCTGAGAACAAGAAGATAATGATACTGAGGAAAACCATACAGAGGAGTACAATGATGCCCGTTGCGCTTAAAATATTGCGAATGCCTGTATTGTATTGATTATCGGAAACCAAATAATGTAGTATCCAATCGGTTTGAGGAATTTCTTTGTTTATAACTAAGTAGGATTCGCCACCTAATCTTGCTTTTGAAGTACCACGCCTTGAAAGTGATTGAAGCCCGACATCATCTATCTGCTGGGCATGCTCTGTTAACACGGGCCGATTCTGTTGATCGGTAATAATGATGCTCTTCCCTTCATTCATCTTGCCAATGAAATCACCGAAGATTTTATTGTAATCAAACCTGACGTAAAGTTCAGCACTCACGATTTGAAGATCGATATTGCGAATCACTCGTGTGGCAAACAATTCTCCCTCTTCAAACCACCACTTGGTTGTCTCGCTACCCTTTGTCGCTAGATACCAATCCTTATCCTTAACTGCTGAAGAAGGAGTAATGAAGTTCCCTAATTCAGATTGCCGATTCTCAGAATACAACATTATCTCATTCATATCCCCAACCATATACATCAAATTAAAAAAAATAGGTTCAATTTTATCATTCAATGTCTTAAATTGAGTGTACAAATCCTGATCCGGGTTACTCATCAAATCAATAAGCGCAGGATGGAAAACAATCGATTTCATTGACACCTCCTGCCTCTGAAGACGGTAACTGATCTCTAGTGCAAGCTTCTTTGCCTCATTGTCTGCGCTTTGCTGAATCTGTCTATTCAATGAAGATTTGGAACTTTGGTAGGCATACAAGCCCAGTACAATCGTTGGTAGGAAGATGACAATCACATAAGAAAGCAATAATTTCTGACGCAGGCGGATATTACGAATAAATCTGAGCAGAGTCATCTCCTTCCGCCACCCTCTCGATATTGAATAGGAGTCAAGCCGTTATATTGCTTAAACATTAAATTAAAATAGGAAGTATTCGCGAATCCAACGGTACTGGCAATATCAACAACTTTAATCGTTGAATCTCGCAGCAGCTCCTTCGCTCGCTCCATACGAACAGCTGTAATATATTTAACTAGGCTTTGGCCTGTACTTTTTTTAAACAGGAAACTTAAATAACTTGACGATAAAAAGACGCGATTCGCTAAGTAGTCAACCCCAATATCATTTCCGTACTCCATCTGGATGAGTATCTGTACATCTTCAATTACTTTGCGGCTTTGATCATCTGTATTCGTTTTAATTTGCAGTAAATGCTCCTGAAAAATAGATAAAATGACTTGCCTTAACTCAGCAATTGAATTGCAAAGTGCGATTCGCTCCAAACCTTCCTTTAGTAAACTGCTGCTTTTTTTGCCTTGAAGCTCTACTACTTTTTTCAATATTTCTGTAAATAAAAGTTTGGCATACATAGAACTAAAGCGCTTACTACTTCGCATACCCGCAATGAGATACTCTATCTGATGCTCGAGTGTACGATATTCATTTCGTGCAATGGAAGTATAAATCTCCTTAAGCATAAGCTCTAACGATTCGTCGTCTACATGGTCATGAATGCTTTCGGCATCTTTGGAACAAACGACACTTCTATCCATAAAAAACCGAAAATTCATTAACTCTTCCATTTGGGTGAACTCGTCATGAAGCCCCTCTAGCTTATCTACCGGACTACCGACAATAACTAAACATCGCCGGTCGAAGCGAGTCTCCAGCCATTCTTTAACCTTTTCTCCATAAGTCATAAGCTCTTGCCCGTTATCACTGTTCTTTGAAGCGGGATCTATAACGACGAGCATAATACATTGGTACTCATTCATATTTAATAGCAGTATCTCATGTTTACTAGTCGATTGAAGAAATTCAAACGCTTCTGTATGATGTTGATCAAAAAAGTGATTTTGCAATCCAATCATAATCATATACATCCGCTTATTTTCCAGATGATTTAGTCCAGCAAAAGCTGCCCGTTCCTCGTAATGGACGTCACTCTCACGACCTTGAATGAGATCAAATAGGAGCTTTTCTTTCTCATACGCCACTCCTTTATGAAAGCCTTTGATCAGCAACTCGTCCTTCTCTCTCTGAAGTCGTTCGTCATCTAGTATAGCAACTATGGATTGGAATACTTTGAGGAATTCCTTCACATCGATCGGCTTCAACATATAACTAACCGTTCCAAGTTGAATCGCTTTTTGTGCATATTCAAATTCCCCATAAGCACTGTAAATAAGCACCTTAAGGTCCGGAATGACTATCTTTGCCTGCTTGATTAACTCTAGACCGTCCATGAAAGGCATGCGAATATCCGTGAATAACAGATCTACATGATGGCCCCTTATATATTCCAGCGCTACTTCCCCATCGTTGGCCTGAGCAACAGAAAAAGGTAGAGCATGCTTCTGAATAAGCCATTCAATCGCATCGATTTCAGCTTGTTGATCATCGACTACTAGAATATGATACATATTTTCCTCCTATCCGTTCATCCGGCGGTATTTACTCGCTTCCAGAGGATACTCACTACAAACCAAAGCATAGCACACTAGGCATTCCTATTCATACCATGTTACATTAACCACATGATTTGGTTTCTATTGTCAGATGGATTCTGTTAGATTTCGAAAAAATCTGTTATTTCGATGGAAATGGCATTTACATTACAATGATAACTATACCGAAAAACAAATTTTCTAAATTTGGGAGGTCTTTGTATGAAGAGAACGTGGTTAGTTCCCACTACCGCTTTACTCACTTTGTCAATTCTATTTACAGGCTGCAGTTCGAACAGTACAAACAACAGCAGCGCTAAGGAAAGTGCAACACCGAATGATACAAAGACACCGGAAGAATCAAAGGATCCAGAAGCGGTAAAGAAAGTGAAGGTCAGATTATCGTATTGGAACAAAGAAGACAGTGTAAAGGCACTTCTGCAATTATTCAAAGATAAACTTCCCGATATAGATGTGGAGTATCAGTTCATCGATAACAAGACTTACGTAGATGTCATCAAGACACAGCTTGCAGCAGGCGAAGGTCCTGACATTATAGGTGGAGTAATCGACGCAAATACCGTCAAGACAGGGTATTTCGAAGATTTAACAGAACGTTATGCCAGCAAGTATTATGAAACCGGCACGTCCACCGCAACATTTGATAATAAACTGTACGGGTTGCCGCAAGCTAGTTGGTTTAATGGGGTTTACTATAATGTTGATTTATTTGCCAAATATGACCTAAAAATACCAACAACGCTGGATGAGTACTTCCAAGTAGCAGACGTGCTGAAGAAAAATGGAATTAAACCCCAAGCGATCGGTCTAAAAAATCCTAACGTAGCAGGCCAGTCCTTCCTTGGTTTAGCACTCAATGATTTTATCGGCACAACAGAAGGAAAGAAGTGGAACGATGATTTTGGCAAAGGAAACTCAAAAATGGTCGATGCGCTGGAGCCTGCTTTGACGACATGGACCGAATACTTGAAACACGGTGTCTTCACCAAGGATATGCTTGGGCTTGAAGAAGAACAAGCGATTGACGAATTTACAAGCGGTAAGGCAGCGATGTTCCAAGCAGGACCTTGGTATATGGAAACCTTTAAGCAAAAGGCGCCTAACATGAAGATTGATATGTTCCCGAACCTGGGTACAAAAGGCGGCCCGGGTTGGATGGTCGGTGGTCCTGGGGTATCGTTTGGTTTGAATGCGAAGTCCAAAGTTAAGGATGCAGCGTACAAGGTGCTAGACCTGTTATCCACACCAGAAGGTCAGAATGCTTACTGGGTCGATAATAAAGGAGGTTCCTCTTTTTTGAAAGGGGTTACTTTTGAAATGCCAGCAGAGTACAACGGTGCTCAAGAAGCTTTCAAGGCGGGCAATGTCATGTACCCTGTTAATAATTGGGGCGTTGCTGGTCCTGCTTTCTCAGATTTAGGAAAAGGTATTCAAGAAATCATAGCAGGTACTAAAACGCCTCGACAAGTGCTAGAAGCGGTAGACAAGAAAGCAGTTGAACTACTGGAGAAATCTAAATAGGTCGTATAAATTACAAGGGGCAAAGCGCTTTGCTCCTTGTACATCCTATAAGCTAAAGGTTGTTGCGCATGAACAAACCAAACATTTTCAAACGAGAAATCAATTATGTTCTGCTTCTGCTTCCTGCCTTACTTATTTATTGTACCTTTTTCATATTTCCGACGATAAAGACCGCTTTGTACAGCTTTACAAACTGGTCAGATGTACATCCAGTTGTTGTCAAATTTGTTGGTATAGACAATTATATCGCTCTATTTAAAGATTCAATCTATTTGACAGGTATTAAAAATACTTTAATCTATGCAGTACTCGCTATGCTCGGACAGAATTTGCTAGCCATTCCATTAGCGGTCTTTCTCAATAAAAGGTTAAAGACAAAAAATCTGCTGCGGGCTGTTTTCTTCCTTCCTGCGGTGTTCAGCGTATTAGTTATTGGTTTTCTCTGGAATTTTATGTACTCACCCTCCGACTTCGGCTTGATTAATCAACTTGTAGTTGCTCTTGGCTTTGAACGCATCAATTTTCTCGGAGATCCGCATCTTGCGCTCTATTCGGTCATCATCGCCTCCGTATGGCAGTGGGTTGGTTACACAATGGTTATTTATTTGGCCAACTTGCAGAGCATCTCAACAGATTATTATGAAGCGGCGAAGATCGACAGAGCGAGCGGGTTGCAAATGTTCCGCTATATCACGCTTCCTCTACTGCTTCCAGCGATCACTTTCAATACGGTTATGGGGATGATAAACGGCATGAAGGTATTTGATATTGTTTATGCCTTGACAGGCGGCGGCCCGGGGTATTCTACGGAAACAATCGTATCACTCATGATCAAGAAAGGGCTCAGTGAAGGTTTCTATAGTTACGGAGCCGCATTCGGAATCGTCTTTGTTATCCTCGTTGGCTTCATCACCTTTATTCACTTTACACTAATCAAAATGTGGGAGCGGCGGTAATCATGAATCGATATACAAAAGGAACTGCCGTCACGGAAATTCTCTTGCTCGTCTTAGGTGCGATTTTTTTGATCCCTATTTACTATTTGATCATCACGACTTTTAAGACCCCAGCTGATGCGGTCTCTCATCCGATGGGCCTTCCAGTTAACATCACGTTCGTCAACTACGTTCGCGCCTTTAAGGCAATGAACTACATTCATGTGTTGGGAAACAACCTTATCATTACGATTTCCTCGGTTGCGGGTATTGTTATGTTTTCCGCGATGGCTGCTTATAGCTTGGTACGACGCACGAGCCATTTCAATCGGATCGTGTTCCTTTTATTCATGGTTGGGATGATGGTACCGTACCAAATGGGGATCTTGGCACTTTATAAACAGGTAGCCCAGCTTGGGCTTATGAATTCCCACACGGGCGTTATTCTGATAGAAATTTGTTACAACCTCCCGTTCTCTATCTTTTTAATTAAAAGCTTTATCGGCTCTGCCGTTCCATTTGAACTGGAAGAAGCTGCAAGGGTAGACGGCTGTGGGGTTTGGAGAACATTCTTGCAGATTGTGTTCCCGCTGCTTATGCCGGTGATTGCCACTGTAGCGATTTTGAATACACTTGGTGTATGGAATGATTTCATGACGCCGTTGTTGTTCTTGCAATCCCGTTCAAAGGGTGTATTACTCTTAGAAGTGTTCCGCAATATTGGGCAATTCTCGACCGACTGGACGAATTTCTTCCCGATGATGCTCTTAGCGGTTGCACCACTCATTCTGTTCTACATTTTCATGCAAAAATATATCATTAACGGCATCACGTCCGGCTCACTAAAGGGGTAGGAGCTTAAAGGCAACTATTGGCAGTGTAAATTGAGTATTATCATACAATACCGATACGCGGATTCTGCATCGTCCATCATAAACCCATATGACGATTGAAACGCACCATTTGGATTTATGAAATGAGGCACTGTTGTTACCTTATAGTCGAAATGTTCTCCTACCAATCCACAGAGTTGGTGAAACTACTGACGGGAATGGTTAGTATGGTGAATTAAGATTCATTCCCACACCAAATTCCCCTTCCTCATTTTTGCGATGTATATGATTTGCCCCGTGTGACTTGGCAAATGTCTGAACTGATGTAGAAGCATTTCTAGGATGGTGGATCGATTGTTCAAAGAGGCAGAGTCGAACGATGGATAATCCAAATAGGGCTGTTCCAGTAATCGTGCAGGGTTTGCTTTCATCATTTCAAGAACCTCAATGATGCTGTCATAAGATTTTTCCGAAATTTCCAATGCCTGCTCTTTCGTCATCTGTAAACCGCGTTCGAATTCGATGGTCCTATACTCGTTTAATGGAGCACCGAAATATGCGGCATCAAACCAATAACGTGCAGCCCCTGAAATGTGCGCAATCAAATTCGCGATACTGTTGCTCTCTGGCGTTGGTGACCAGACAAGGTCTTCATCGGTTAACTGTTCAATCACCTTTCGGGTCCACTTCTGATCTGCCTTGTATTTAATTAGTAGATGGTCAATCACAATATTTGAACTGTCCAAAATACTCCACCTCCTTATATTTCACTAAATAATAGCAAACAAACGTTCGTGTGTAAAGAGTGTATCGTGACTTCAAGACCCCTTTTCGAGGGGTCATTTTCTTTTTCAGGAGGGTTGTAAGAATGAGGATCATCAAGGTACAGCAGGTCTTTGACATCCTACGCCGCGCTAGAGTACTTCCGGAGGCACTCCTCGACATGTCAGGTGCAATCCCAGGCTTTTTTTCTACGAAAAACTCCAATTACAAATAGATATTATTATTTAGCATATACAATTGATGCCTAATCGATAGGCAGTTTTGCCTTATCATTGGACCCGTAATCCAAAAATATGCAGATGGGTTCTCAGGTTATACGAGCACAGCCATGACTGTGGGTTTTGTGTTCTTAATACAAATCCATTTTTGCATCCATGAGGTTGATATGCCGTTACTCTATCCTAACTTGGACATATCGTATTATGAGACTTTTCCTAAAAAAAGCATCTGAGGGGTTGGTTAAATGAACGGTGTTTCCATTATTACCTGTACAAATCGTCAAAATTATTTAAACAACCTACTTCAAAATTACAGCAGACAACGATATACCCAAAAAGAACTCATCATTATTATCAATAACAATGCAATTCCACTTTCCCCCTACCAACACTTAGCTAAAAAACACAAAAACATAAAGATATTTCGTAAGCCAGAACATCAAACTCTGGGTTCATGCTTAAACTATGCCGTAACGAAATGCAAATATCATACCATCGCCAAATTCGATGACGACGATTATTATGCCCCTCATTATTTGACAGAAAGTATTCAAACATTAAATAGAAAACATGCTGATATTCTTGGAAAACGAGCTCATTATATGTATTTAAGTGGTTCAAAGACTTTGATCCTTCGTTTCGCGCATGACGAACATCGAATAGTTACCCATCTCCCAGGCGCTACACTCGTCTTCAAACGTAAAGTATTCGATCATGTGAAATTCCCTGATAAAAACGTGGGTGAGGATGATCTTTTTTGCAGCAGAAGTAGAAAGAAAGGTTACACGGTGTATTCTGGGAGTAAGAATAACTTCGTAGCTATACGAAGAAAGAACTCTTCTAAGCACACATGGATCATCAGCGACAGCACTCTAATAGCAAACCATAAGATCATCCATAAAATTAAAAATTACAAGACATTTGTTGGACGCAGTCCAAAGATCAAGTTATGAAATGGGCTCCAGATTCCACTAAATCTGCTGTATCTATTCTGACCTGTACAAAACGAGCTGACTGTTTAAATACACTATTTAATAACTATAAACGACAGAATTTCAATCCTAAAGAACTAATCGTGATCATAAATAATGATAGCTTGAAGATCAATGACTATATAACTGCTGCAAAAAAACATATGAATGTGCGGGTTTTTAAAGTGCCGGAACATCGTTCCCTCGGATTTTGTTTAAACTATGGTGTGCAATTAGCGAAGTATAGTTATATCGCTAAATTTGATGACGACGATTACTACGCTACTAACTATTTAACTGATAGTATGCAAATACTCCAGAAGACTAAAGCAGATATCGTTGGAAAACGGGCTCACTATATGTATTTGAATGATAAAAAGTTACTTCTGCTTCGTTACCTCAGTATGGAGAATAAATATGTAACCAATCTTCAAGGTGCGACCCTACTCATTAAACGCAAGGTGTTCGATCAGATTTCTTTTCCAAATCGGAACCGAGGGGAATGCGTCAAGTTCTGTTCTGATTGTGCTGCACATGGCTTTAAGCTTTACGCAGGAAACAGGTATAACTTCGCAGCAATTCGTAGGAAAAACTCCAAAGATCACACCTGGATCGTCAGCGACAAGAAGCTTTTATCCAAAAGTGTTAAAGTTATAAAAGTAAAAAACTTCAAAAAATACGTCTCTCGAAGCTGATTTAATCCTCAAAAAGCTAGAAGCTCCACTGAACACGAATTAGGATTCGGCTGAGAAAACTGTTCAGAAAATTTATGCCAAAATAGTCGTCCAACAAATTTATCAAGCTAAATCTCCAGTAACTTACTTGGGCAGGCCTATATAATACAACAGAGTCCTGATCATAAAGCCGTTGCACCAACGATGGCTTTTTTGATATATCTATCTGTTGCAACACTCCCAAAGAGTGTCAACAGAATAGTAGGAAGCAGCCCGAATTACGTAATGATTCCAATCCCCTTTTTAAAAAGTTCGGCACCAAGATATAAAAATGGGGCTTGCCATTGCTAAAACAATCATGGAGCGCCATGGAGGATCAATCGTAATCGATAACACGCTAGGTCAAAGCCGGCAGATGGCGTTGCGGTTCATCAAAGGAATCGACCGTAAATAAAAACCAGCAAGTCTCCGGTCAAAGGAGATTTGCTGGTTTTTTGGTTAAGATTGCACTTCACAGCTATGATTAAGGCAACATTTTTACATATTGTCCGTACACATAGGCTTCTTTTCCGTTAAAGTTAATCTTCACCCATCCATACTTATCGGTGCTTAGTACCTCCAAGACGGTATCCTTAGGCACTGCTGTATAAATTTTTGCAGTGGATGAGGCGTTAGCCCGTACATTCAAGAAATAAGCTGTAACTTTAGCTAGTCTCTCTGCTTTATCCGCAGGTTTTTGTACAGGTAGAACTTGCTCTGGTTTAGCCTGCTCTTCAACAACTGCAGGTTCACTAGGTTTAGGTTGTTCTTTAACTACTACATCCGATGAGGTTTTTCTCGCTTGATTCAGCTTTTGATAGAAATTACCTTTGGTTTTTACTTCAGAGAACAACGCTTGGTTTACATTCGCTTTTGTAGAGAGCGCAGCGATTTCTTCTTGCGTTACCGCATCTAGAATGTTAATGGAAGCTATATTGGAATATTTACCATCTCCCGTTGTTGGAACAGATAGAATACCATCATTGATTAACTCCACAACATCTGCACGTGCTGGTGCTGTCGTATCGACACCTGTCACTTTCCAATTATGATGGATTGTTGGTTCGTACACGCCTTTTTTTACATCTTTCAAATAAGCGATTGAGAGATTTCGAATGGTACCTTTATCTTCGCCATAGGCAGTAGCATCTTTAGAAGACCAGAGCTGCTTGAATATTCTTCCTTCCAGAGCGCCACCTTTAGCTTTCAGGGCTTCCATTCGGTAGGCGTTCATTCCAAGCTTCAGCGTATCGTCTGCTTTCACGGAAATCCCACTCGCATACTTCAGGTTCTTAATTCTGCTTCCATAAGGCTCGGATAAATCAACATCATAAGATACGCCACCAAAGAAATCATTGGTGCTGTATTTCGAGGCACGTCTCTTGGAATCGAAGCTGATGGTTACATCGCCTGGACGCGTCGAGTTGAAATAACCTACTGCCCATTCCATATAGTCTTTTAAATCTTTGCCTGTTACCTGGTACACCGTAACTTCACCAAGCGCGAATTGATAATTGTAAGCAATATCTTTTTTCTTAATCGGCCCAACGTCTAGTTTAGCCTTATCATTATCAATCTGGTGTGCGACGACATCGGCCTTGCTATAGTGAAGCATCACTTCGCTGAAGAAGTCCGATAACGGCGTCTCTTGGGTTTGAACAGCAGGAATGCCTTTCATTTCATTGGATGGGACAAGGTTTGTTCCCTTCAGTTCAGCGACAACGGTATTCGCGTCCGCACGTGCGAACTCGTGGAATGGCTGTAAAATGCCCTCTAGTCCAGCATCGGATTCCTCAAACGAACCGTCAGAGGATTTTACTGCCAGCGCCTTTGCTTGTTTGTCTTTCAGAACCACTTTATCGCCTTGCTTCGTGAACTTCAGGTCGATACGCGAAATATGTGATCCATATTTATTAGGTTCAGAAATGAGCACGCCGTTCACTGTTTTCGATTCAACTAGGGTGTGCATATGTCCAGCGAAAATAGCAGTCAGTTCGGGATTCGCATTCGCGATATCCGTTACACCTGTACCTGCTTTTCCATTCTCATTATCTAGTCCCATATGCATGAGACCAACAATAACATCCACCTTGCCTTTTAGCTCAGCGATAGCTTTTTTTGTTTCTTCTACAGGATCCTTCACGATAATTCCGTCTAAGTGGTCGGTTCCCTTTTCAAACTCAGTAATCATAGGTGTATTCATGCCGATAATGCCAACTTTGACCCCGGCCTTCTCAATAATGGTATAAGCCGGCATATACCGGTCACCATTTTCTTTGAATACGTTTCCAACTAAGGGTTGTCCCTTAAATTGCGAGGAGATTTTCTCTAACACATCAAGCCCAAAATTGAACTCGTGGTTTCCCATTACCCATGCGTCATAGTTCATCTCATTCATAGCTACCATCATAGGTGACTTCGGTTGATCATTAAACAACTCTGCAGAGTTATCTTGTATCATGTCTCCTGCATCGAGCAAAATCGTGTTCGGATTCTCTTCACGAACCTTTTTGACAATCGTGTACAGCTGAGTCAAGCTGCCCGTATTGTTCGGGCCGTCAAGCGCGTAATCCCAAGGCATAAACCTTCCATGGATATCCGACGTTCCGAGCAGTGTTATGGTTGTTTCCGGTTCTGCCTCTGCGGCTTGAACTTTGTTACTAGAGAGAGGCGTGATGAGGGCCGTCACGCATAACATGAATGTGAGCAACAGTCCGACATAACGCTTTGGAGCAAATTTCTGCATGCTGTTCATTCTCCTTTTATGTAAATTTTATATAAAGATAGCATCCATCAGCAAGTACCGACTGAATACTACCGTTATAAGACTAATCAGCATGTCAAATGAATGACCTTGGAACTCGGTTAAACTCGAACGATTTCGGCTGCGATTATAATAATTTTCACAAAAAAATTCCTAACTACGGAGAAAATACAAATCTTGTACTTTCTTCGTAATCAGGAATTTCGGTTCCTGGTAGAGACCTCCAAACCATATTATTGGAGTTATACGAAAATTATATTAAATTCATTAACGTTTTAAGGATAATTAAAAAAGTTGAGATTGTCAACATAGTGCCTAACACCGATAAATCGTTTTGTTTATTGTTATCCATCTGCCATCCAGTCTTTCTTTTTAAAAGGAATAATTGTAAAATTTCTCTGCATTACTTACGCTAGACCATATATCTGCGCTTTCCCCACCTATATACCAATAAGCGATTCCGGCTAGATTGCTCTTAACGCTTAAATCGTATTTTGTTATTAATGAACGGCCATCCTCAATCCAGATCGTGTGCTTTATGGACTGCTTCGAATAGTTGGCAACATATTGTCCTAAAGTCTCATTCCATACGGGTTTCATTCCATAGTTACTAATAATCTGATTTTGCTCCGGAAGCGAGATATACTTAGAAGTTGAAACCGTACCATTCGGGTTCAATGTCCAGTCACGATTATATAAAGGTAGTGCCAATATAACCTTATGACTAGGTACGACCTTTAGTACAGTATCCACTGCATGTTGATCAAAAGGAATAGAAGCATTGGGCCCTGGAAGCTTACTCCCATCATAATGTTCGTCATAACCCATCATCACCATATAGTTCACTTGCTTACCTAGTGCAGCGTAGTCAAAAGCATCTGTCCAATCTGTTCCAAGATCGGGAGAGACGTCTATTGACAGCATCGCGTTAAGAGCATACATTTTCTCAGCTAATAATGTAATGAACGAGGTCAAATACTCACGATCGTCAGGGGCTACATTTTCAAAATCAATGTTTAGTCCATCTAATCTATATTTGCTCACTAAAGCTACTAATTGATTTACTGCCGTATTCCTTGTGCCTGCACTCGACAACATTTGATGGGTCGCTTCTTGATCCGATCGATTGCCTACCATCGCCCATATTTTCTTATTATTCTTCTTTGCCCATGTGATCAGCGAAGCATCCGTTGAATCCGTTACTGTACCCGTTTTTCCTACATAATACCACCGTGGTGATAAGGTGTTAACGTTGGATTTCAGAACCGTATTCTCGTATTGTGCCGTAGTCTGCCCGTATTGCCAGCCTATAACGATTCGCTCCTCCGGCTCATCATCAAGTTCTGCTGCCCAACTCTCATTTTGCAGCACTCGGTCAATGAGGACGGCCGTTTCCTGTCTAGTTATAGGATCAGAGGGTCGGAAATTCTTGCTATTATCCCCCTTCATTAAACCTAGATTATTTACAGTAGCAACAGCTGATCTTGCCCAGCTAGCAATTTTATTTCGATCATTGAACGAGGTTTGAGCAGAAGTATGGTTTATTTGCTTTAAAGCTTTGGCCATCCATACAGCCGCTTCCTGCCTAGTAACTGCTTTCGCAGGGGCAAAGGTCGTTGCCGATGTGCCGTTAGCCAGCTCAAGCTGAACAGCTGCCTGTATCCAGCCGTAATACCAAGCTTTTTTAGCTACATCTGTATAAGGAGATACTGGACTGACTGCCGGATCAAGCTTTAGCAGACGGTCAAGAACCGTAATGAATTCCGCCCTAGTAATTGATTGAGTAGGTGAAAAGCTTGTCGCCGTTATGCCAGTTAATATGTTCCGGTGATACAAATCTATGATTTCATTTTTAGCATAACTAGTATCTATATCCTTAAAAGGTGCCTCATCATCAGCCGATATATGTTGAATAAATAATCCAGCTGCAAGCACTACTACAAGTATCGTAATTACAAATCTACCAAATCTATTGTTCACGAGATGATCCTCCTCGGATATAATCTTCGAATTATACCAAGGATAGAAGCTATAAACACTGCTAAAATATTGGTAGCATGCGATACTATACCACAAAATTCCAAAGCTAATGAAACTAGATACGTATCGTGGAATCCTGCTTAAGTGACAAAAAATAGGAGTACCCCAGTAGCCATTTTCTGACTGCGCGGGATACCCCTATGATTTAAAGAGCCCGAAATAAAAGCTCACCTTTGGATTGAATGTATCGATACATCGCACCACACACCACTAATATCAACAATCCAATACCTAACAAAATGAGATTACCATTCAGATCGGCTAGAAGAAGACTCAAACCGAAAAGGATCAGTAAACTTATAAACCCTATCAACATCGCCACTAAGACGGATGCGCTTTGTTTGACTACCGATACTTCATTTGTCCACTCCAGTTTAGGTAACTTCAAGTTAACGAGCACACCTATCATTGCAGTAAGACAAGCATATAAGACGGGAATAACCAGTAATAGCAAACTTTCCATCCATCCGGTATCTAGAGATATCATGAGGAGCACACTACTGACAACTACAATCGGCACGGTAATCGTGAGATTCACTGCGACTTTACTTAGCAATATCGTTAATGTCGGTACAGGTGCGCTTTTTAAAATCCAAATATTATTACCTTCGAGCGAAATAGAACTGGATGTCGTACAGCTTAAAGTTACAAAAACGGAAACAAACAGTGGAGCCAGTCGATTTAGATAATTTGAAAGCTCTGGTATCTCAACGAGTTGTCCTAGTTGCTCTGCACTAACGAACAGTAAGGCGATCGCCAATACAAGTAACATTACCATGCCTATACTCGTGTTAAGTACATAGATAGAAGAACTAAAATAGCGACGCAGCTCTTTTTTATACAATGTGTAAAGCGGTGAGGATACTGCAAGTGATTTCATTTGATATTTATTTTTTGAAAAAGAAGTCGTAAGACCTGTGTGGATCGCTTTATATTTGCTACCAAGCACGATGGTAAACAGCATAAAAGAAATCAGCGAAAACCCAATAAACAATACTAAGGAATCAAACTGAAACGAGCAAACCGCATTTACATACATAAGCGTCAAAGGATACAAGTTGTATATTTGATCAGCGATTTGAGCACTCATATCCGCAAGTAATTGTGGATTGTTACCATTTATTTGACCTGAACCAACAATTATAGCAATAATTACAACAAAAGTTAGGATGAGCGTTATTATACGACTTCCTTTAAATCTTGAGGAAACCCAGCTGATCAGAGCACCTATAATCGTTGCAGCTATGATCGGCACTAATGGAATAAATAACAGTGTAATCAAAAAATAAAAATAATATAGTACGCCGGGATTCACCTTGATAGCATAAACAATGCCTGCAGGTACCATCACCATCAAAGAGAAGAATAGGTCTAACACATAAAGCTGAGCCACCCGACTTGCTACAATATGACTCGTTTTGATTGGCAGCGACATTACGAGATCGTAGTCTTTGGAGCCAAATAATACACCACTTGCCTTATAGATCGTTGTAAAAAATCCGATTAAGCAAGTAACTGCCATCATTATCGCAAGCAGCAGCTCTGGCCGGCCAATTTGTTCAAGGGTCTCTGCTATCATATAACTATAACCAAATGAAACCACAGCCATCATGACAATTCCAATTAGGATCCCGATGCTCAGCCAAAGCATTTTTCGTCTTTCTTTCGCATCACGTGTGTGCAAAGCTTTATTTAACCCAAAGGAAGAGATCAGCTGAATCTTCGTCAATCTCCAGATATTAATCATGCTTAATCAACTCCAAAAATACATCTTCAAGGCTACTGTCACCCTTCACCTCTTCTGTTTTCCCATGAGTAATCAATTCTCCCGCTTTGATAATAGCAATCTTATTACAGAGCTTCTCGGCCACATCCAGTACATGCGTTGAAAAAAAGATCGCACTGCCCTGACTGCAAATCTCCGTCATGATTTTTTTGAGCGTGTGTGCCGCTTTTGGATCAAGTCCCACAAAGGGCTCATCCAGAACTAACAGCTTCGGTTTATGTATCAGTGCTGAGATGATCGCGAGCTTCTGCTTCATACCATGAGAATACGAGGAGATTAAATCCCCAAAATGAGATGTGATCTCAAATTCATCACCATACTTTTTAATCAATGACTCCCGATCCGCTTTCGATACACTAAAAAGATCACCAATAAAATTCAAGTATTGAATGCCGGTCAGATGATCGTATAGATCTGGATTATCCGGTATATACGCAGTAATCGCTTTGCAGGCTAAAGGATCTTTTTTGATGGAATGTCCACCTATTTCGATATCCCCCTCTTCAAAATCAAGAACACCTACTACTGCCCGAATCGTCGTTGTTTTCCCCGCGCCGTTATGACCGATAAAGCCATAAATATCGCCTTTCTCGACCACTAAGTTCAAGTCATTCACTGCCTTCTTACCGCCCTTATAGCTCTTGGTAAAATGCTTAATCGTCAACATCTTGGCACTCCCTCTCCGTTCGTATTCGTATTAGTAACTTCATCAGCAATCAATGCCTACCGTTTCATACGTTGTTAGGATAGTTTTACTATAGTACGTTTATCCTGTCCATTTAGTTCATTCCATCATTAAATAAATTTTTCTTTATAAAAACGAAAAAAGAGAGGGGTTCTCCCCTCTTATATAATCCTATTCCATTTGTTTATACGTATTTATGGATCGTTGCGAGCAGTTGATCAGCTACATAGTCAACTCCGTAAGCAAGTTGAGTGTGATCAAAGCGTATTTTCACAAAGCTCTCATCTGTATCAAGCGCATCGGCGAACAAACCAGCTAAACCACGTGCCTTGCGATCAATCTGTAAGAGCAATTCAATGCCATCCTCATTTGGAAAAAAAACGATTTCTAATTCGTCTAGTTGATTTCGGAACTGTGAGGGGGGAACGAATTCAAATTCTTGAACAAAATCCAAGCCATTGATCCTGCCATAACGCGGTGAATATTCACAAGTCACTTCACGAATACGGAATCCGAGCTGATTCATCGCATCCATAATAACAGCACAATATGGATGAGGGCCTACTTGAAGATAATCCTGATCCTTCGGATCAATTGCCTCTTTAATATCAAGTCCGGTCTGTATCCAAACCGGCGATCTGCCTAACGTCACTGGCGTTATCGCTGGAAGCTGGAATGAGACGGGAAATTCATAGACCTGCTCCGCCACTACTTTAAATTTACTCGCTAACAGGAATTTTGATACCGTCGCTTCCACTTCCATTTTCTTATCGTTCAGCTCTTTCAAATAACGCGTCTTAACGAATGCGTAGACGTCATCGACCTCCTGATCCACTCGGCCACCTTGAATTCGGACGGTACCACTGATCGTATCACCTGCGTTCACAAAATCTTGATGGAGCATGAGATCTACTTTAGCCGCTCCAATTCCAGCACTCGCAAGCATTCGTTTAAACATTGACATTGTAATGAATTCCCTCCCTAATATTGCATATTTAAGGATACGAAGTGAACCCCCTGAGGTTTCATTATTAGGTCAGAAATTCCATGCTATTGACAACAAAAAAAAGAAGTACTCACCCCTAAAACTCGGTTTGAATACTTCTGATTTAATAATCACAAAGTCTACGCTGAGGCGAACTGACTGTTATATAATCTGGCGTAATATCCACCACTGGCTAGGAGTTGATCATGCGTACCACTCTCCACAATGTCACCATCCTTCATGAAAAGAATGAGATCCGACTCCCGAATCGTTGACAATCGATGGGCAATCACAAAGCTGGTCCGACCAGCGATCATAGTCAGAAAAGCTTTCTGAATCCGTACCTCAGTTAATGTATCAATACTGCTTGTAGCTTCGTCTAAAATGAGCATAGGTGGATCTACAAGCATTACTCGTGCAATGGTAAGTAGCTGCTTCTGTCCTTGGGAGAGATTATCCCCTGAGCCACTGATCTTCGTATCATACCCTTCAGGCAGACGTTTGATGAAGCTATAAGCATTAGCAGCTTTAGCAGCAGCGATGACTTCTTCCTCTGTAGCCCCTGGTTTTCCGTAAGCAATATTATCTCTGATCGTGCCCCCAAAGAGCCAAGTATCCTGCAGCACCATCCCAAAATTACGTCGCAGACTGTCACGCGTAATGGTCTTAATATCCACACCATCAATCTTGATGGACCCACGGTCCACATCGTAGAAACGCATGAGCAGGTTTACCAGCGTAGTCTTCCCCGCTCCAGTCTGACCTACAATTGCAACTCGGGTACCTGGCTTCACTTCTAAACTGAAATCGTTAATCAAGGGACGTTCTGGATTATAAGCAAACGATACTTTTTCGAAGGTAATGGTTCCTTGACTTGTACTCATGATTAAGGCGTCCTTAGAATCAGCGGGTTCTGGCGTTAGATCAAGAATAGCGAAAATCCGCTGCGCAGAGGCAGTTGCTGATTGAAGCTGTGTAATCACACCTGTTATTTCATTAAAAGGCTTAGCGAACAAGTTGGAGAAGATCAAGAAACTGGACAGATCCCCTACCGTGAAATGTCCCCGAATTACCATAACACTACCGATCATAGCTATAACTGAGAACGTAACGTTATTTACCAGACGTGTTGTCGGATTGGATAAGGAGCCATAAAATTGTGACTTCACACCGGTCTGATATAACGTCTCGTTTTGCTCTTCAAACTGAGACATTGCACGTTCTTCATAATGATAAGCGGTAACTACTTTTTGTCCACCGATCATTTCCTCCACATAGCCATTGAGACCACCGAGAATCTTGGCCTGTTCCTTAAACATCTTCTGGGAGCGCATCGTAATAAATCTGGCCACAAAAAAGGTGGCGGGTGCTGACAGAAGAACTACTAAGGTCATCAGAGGACTGATGTACAACATAAGCACAATTGCCCCAACAATGGTGATGATCCCTGTAAGCAGTGTGGAGAAGCCTTGCAGCAGTCCATCAGAGACGGCATCCATATCGTTAACAAACCGGCTGATACTGTCTCCTTGCGGGTGGTTGTCGTGAAATTTTAAAGGCAAAACATTTAACTTATCAAAAAGCTCCCGCCGTAAGTCATATACAGTCCGGTAGGCGATTCGATTCGTCAGATAGGTAAGGAGCCATCCGAAAAAGCTGCCGACAATATATACCGCTGCCAGTATCAAAAGCAGTCTAAGTACGGCGTCAAAATCCACCTCTCCCGGTCCGATCATAAAATCAATGGCTTTACCGATAAGCAGCGGCCCGATTAGACTGGCGATCACACTGAGTAATGCGCATATAACTGCCCAAATAGCTATTTTTCTATAATGTCCTGTATATACAATTAGTCTTTTCCAAATGTTGTTTTTGTTCATTGGCCCGACTCCTCACTCGATAGCTGGGACAGGCAGATTTCTTTGTACACTTCACAACCACGCATCAGTTCCTCATGGGTTCCGACACCGGCGATCCGCCCATCCTCAAATACCATAATTTTATCCGCTTGCCTTACAGTGCTCACTCTCTGCGAGACAACGAGTACGGTCATTTGCTGGCTGCTCTCTTTGAGCGCTTTACGTAGAGAAGCATCAGTAGCGAAATCCAGCGCACTGGAGGAGTCATCCAGAATTAGAATCGACGGCTTACCTACCACTGCACGAGCTATGGTCAAGCGCTGCTTTTGCCCCCCGGATAAATTAAGTCCACCACGTGATACCTGCGTATTCAATCCTTCAGGCAATTTACGAATAAACTCTTCCGCTTGAGCAACTGAAGCGGCTTGCATGATTTCTTCTTCGGTTGCATCTTCCTTGCCCCAACGAATATTCTCAGCGATTGTTCCTGTAAACAACACTGCTTTTTGCGGCACAATCCCTATTTTCTCACGAAGCTGATGCAGCTTATAATCGCTAACATTCACTCCATCCACTTTAACTTCACCTTGCACTGCATCATAAAAACGTGGAATCAGGTTCACAAAAGTAGATTTACCAGAACCCGTACTGCCAATCAGTCCCACAGTTTCTCCGCGGTTAATGACTACCGAAATATCCTCTAATGCCGATTCACCTGTTGTATTATAACCAAACGATACATGATCGAATGATATGGCAGGAGCGGTATGATCAGGTTCAGTCATCACAACATTCCCGTCCTCGGACACGGATGCTTTGACACTCAGCACTTCATTCACACGATTGGCAGAGGATGAGGCTTTTGTAAAAATAATGACCAAGTTGGAGACCACTATAAGCGCAAGCAAGATTTGAGTAACGTAATTGATAAAAGCAATGATCTCACCTTGAGACAATCGCCCTCCATCAATATGAATTCCACCTACCCATAAAATTGCTATGATCGCCGCGTTTACTACAAGTGTCGTCATAGGTCCAAGTAAAGCAGAAATCCGCGAGACCCGGATCGCTGTAGTCGTTAAATCCTCAGATGAGGCATCAAAACGTTCTTTTTCCGTACGTCTCTTCGCAAAAGCACGAATGACTCGAATCCCCAACAAATTCTCACTTAGAACGAGCGCAAGGGCATCCAGCTTCTGCTGATATTTTCGATACAAAGGCGCACTTCTAGTGATAATAAAATATAAAATAATGCCAAAAATCGGCGTTGCCGCTATTAGAATCAACGATAATCTAAAATCCAAAATCATGGACATTATGATCGCCCCGATGCAGATAAACGGCGCACGAATAACCAGGCGAATCAGCATGGCAACAGCAATCTGCAGCTGATTTACGTCATTAGTAATCCGGTTAATCAGCGTAGGCGTACCGAACGTATCCAGCTCAGCGTACGATAAAGATGTAATATGTTTGAACATTTTATTACGAAGCGTCGTGCCGAATCCCTGAGATGCTCGTGCTGCATAGTATTGGCACACCATGGAGCAACCGAAGCCAAGCATAGACATCAGCACCATCATGCCACCCATACGGTATACATAAGCACTGTCATGATTCCCAACCCCGTTATTGATGATTAACGCGACAATGGTAGGCAAAATCAGCTCCAGAATCGCTTCCATCAGCTTGAAGATTGGACCGATGATGGCTTCTTTTTTGTACGGTTTTAAATAGACTGCAATTTTAAACAACATCATCCACACCCAACATAAGAAGTATTTAAGCACTTGAAATATGTATAATAACAGTTATGATTATGGCATATCTACTCACATATTAATAATATTGGATTCGTATCGCTCCCATACGATTAACATATCTCAAGTTTGGAGGATTCTTTTATGGATATTAGACAACTTAAATATTTTATGGCTATCGCTGAGGAAGGGCAGATTACTTCTGCGGCCAGAAAGCTGCAAATGGCCCAGCCTCCGCTCAGTCAGCAGCTTAAGCTGATGGAGGAAGAACTAGGTGTCAAACTTGTAGAACGAGGTCCCCGTAGTGTGCAGCTTACCGAAGCAGGAGCCATTTTGCGTGACCGGGCTCAACAAATTCTGGAGCTGGCTGATTCCACTGCCCGAGAGCTCAATGATTTTGTCAAAGGCTTAAAAGGAACTCTCGCCATTGGCACTGTGTCTTCCTCAGGAGCGACTTTGCTCCAAGATCGACTATGTGAGTTCCACAAAACGTATCAAGGCGTTAAATTTGAAATCCATGAAGGGAATACCTTCAGAATCATCGACCTTTTGAACAAGGGCATTGTGGAGATTGGCATTGTCCGGACACCCTTTAATGCTACAAATTTAGAATGTCTTTACACACAAGCTGAGCCTATGATTGCCGTAATGACTCCAGAGTACGACTGGAAAACAGATAAAAACTTCGTTGAGATCGGTGAGTTAAAAGATAAGCCGCTCATTATCTACCGCCGTTTTGAGCAGCTTATCCGGGAAACCTGTCTTGAGAATGGTTTTGATCCACTGATTTTCTGCATGAATGATGATGCGCGAACAACACTACTCTGGGCTAATGCTGGTCTCGGCATCGGAATTATCCCCAAATCCGCTTTCGAATTAACGAGCAATCGTAATTTGATCTATAAAGAAATCAGTAGTGAATCGCTTCGTACGCGGGTCGCCGCCGTCTGGATCAAGGATAAATACTTATCATCATTAGCTTCCAAGTTTATTGAAAGCTTTAAGAATGGTTAAGAACCATCGCTATTTATTCACTTGTTGTTGAACGAGTCTACCCTCTTCTTCTTTAATACGACTAATATCAATTCGTTCAAACAACAATTGTAAATCAGTTACCTGTAGATTAGGGGGAACTGAGCAGGGTTGCCAATTCGGTAGTTCAAGCGATAGGAACCCTCTTATCTTCTCGCAAGAAAAGGGTAGAAACGGATGCAGCAAATTTGCCAGATTAGCGATAATCTGCACGCAAGTAAATATTGTAGAATCACAGGCTTCCCGATCCTCTTTTACCTGAATCCAAGGTTTTTGCCGATCAAAATACTGATTTGCCTTACGTACATAAGAAAAAATATACTCCAGCGCATCCTTCAAATCTCCCGCTTCAATTAGGCGCCCTGACTCCAGATACAAGAGGTCAATATTGTCGCTCCACCCCTTATCTAACTTTCCACTTGGCACGATCCCTTCATAAAACTTCTCTACAAAAGCCAATGAGCGATTCACAAAGTTACCAAATGCTCCAAGCAGCTCACCATTATGACTATAAATAAACTCTCTCCAGGAAAAATCCGTATCCCGCTTCTCAGGCCCGTTGGCAATTAAGAAATAACGAATAGAGTCAGGATGATACCGCTCTAAAATATCAGGTACCCAGACCGCCCAATTTCGGCTAGTGGAGAACTTCTGCCCTTCAAGGGTTAAATATTCGCTAGATATAATCCTGTCCGGTAAATGCAGACCTCCTGCTCCTAATAACACAACCGGCCATATTAAGGTGTGAAATGGAATATTGTCTTTACCATGCACATAATAAGCGGTAATCTCCTCTTGTCCCTCTGACCAAAAATCCTCCCAGCTTCCTCCGGACTGTGAAGCCCACTGCTTGCTGGCTGATAAATAACCACTTACCGCCTCAATCCAGACATAAATCTTCTTTTCTTCAAATCCAGCTACAGGAACATCTACGCCCCAAGATAAGTCTCTGGTTACTGCCCGATCCTGAAGCTCCTCCTTCAAATATCGTTTGGTCAGTTTTACTGCATTTTCTCTCCAGTGTACTGCTTCGTCTACATAATCCGTTAATTCAGATTGAAATTTAGATAAACTAAGATAATAATGTTCTGTCGGCCGTTCGGTTGGCGTATTCCCACATAATTTGCAGACTCTATCTAACAAATCGGCAGGATCTAGAATCGTAGAACAATAATCACATTGATCCCCTCGTGCCCGCTGGCCACATACCGGACAAGTCCCTTCCACATATCTGTCTGGCAAAAATCGCTGATCCACCTCACAGTAACATTGCGAAATGGTTTTTTTATATAAATGACCATTCTCTAGTAGCTTCGCAAATAGCTCTTGCACGACCTTATGATGCTGCTGTTGATCCGTTCGGGTATATAGATCATAACTAAATCCCATCTGTTCAAAACACTTCAGAAACTCCTCATGATACCTGCTTGCAAAAGCTCCGGGCGAGATTCCTTCATTCGCAGCCTGAACCGCCACTGGTGTGCCATGGCAATCACTGCCCGACACATATAATACGTTATCTCCTTTGGAGCGAAAATAACGTGCCAGCACATCCCCAGGCAACACACTTGATAATCTCCCAAGATGTAAAGATCCATTCGCATACGGCCAAGCACCACCAATAAACACATTACTCATTAACCTTCTCCTCCTTTTTTAGACAACAAAAAAACTCCCATCCACAAAGGACGAGAGTTCTACTCACGTGTTACCACCTAATTTTATAAATGCCTCAAGACATTTACCTCTTCAGGTACGACGTTAATAAACGTTTATACCCTAGCACTGTAACGGATGCAGGTTCCGGCGCAGCCTACAACCCCAAAGGTTTCGATGCGCAGCTCTGAGACCATATTCCCAAGGTTTTTCTTTACTCCTTTTCAGCGACCGGAGCTCTCTGTAGAAAGAATTGCCGTGGTACTCTTTCTCTTCTTTGCCTTTCAATATTCAAGTTACTGGAAATAATACTTAATTTAGCATGTAAAGTCAAGCGTAAGCTAAGCACTTCGCACAAAATAAAATAGCTTAATAAAAAAGATCACCCAACAGTAATACCATTGGATGATCTTTTCACTAGAATTATTTCATGATTTTACAAATATCATTGGTAAATTGAACAGGATCACTAACTTGCAACCCTTCGATCAGCAGAGCTTGGTTGTAAAGCAGGTTCGTGTATAAACCGAGCTTTTCTTTATCGTTCTCAGCTGCCGCCTTCAAGGACTGGAATACTTCGTGATGGATGTTGATTTCGAGTACCTTGTCCGCTTGAACCTCTTGGCCATTTGGCATCGACTTCAGGATTTTTTCCATCTCGATCGTCAGTTCGCCTTCAGCAGAGAGGCATACTGGATGAGTCTTCAAACGTTTCGAAGCTTTAACATTTTTCACTTTGCCGGACAAGATGTCCTTCATCGCTTCAAAAAGCTCCTTGTTTTCGTTCTCTTCCGCTTCCGTAGGCTTGTCCGCTTCGTCTGCTTCGATTCCAAGGTCACCACTGGATACGGATTTAAATTCTTTTTCTTTATAAGACATGATCATCTTGATCGCAAATTCATCAATGTCATCAGTGAAGTAGAGAATTTCATACCCTTTATCCGATACAAGCTCGGTTTGTGGGAGCTTTTCGATTCTGTCGATCGACTCACCGGACGCATAGTAGATGTACTTCTGTTCTTCTGGCATTCTTGACACATATTCGTCCAGTGTTACCAGCTTCTTCTCCTTGGAGGAGTAGAACATCAGCAAATCTTGAAGTGTATCTTTGTGCATTCCATAATCGTTGTACACACCGAATTTAAGCTGTCTGCCAAAAGCATTATAGAACTGCTCGTATTTCTCTCTTTCATCCTTCAGCAAGCTTTGCAGCTGGCTTTTCACTTTATTCTTAATATTCTTAGCGATCAGAGTCAACTGACGGTCATGCTGCAGCATCTCTCTGGAGATGTTCAGGGAAAGATCCTCTGAATCTACCATACCTTTTACAAAGCTAAAATAGTCAGGCAGCAGATCCGCACATTTGTTCATGATCAGTACACCATTGGAATAAAGCTCAAGACCTTTTTCATATTCCTTTGTGTAATAATCAAATGGTGTATTTTCCGGGATAAACAAGATCGCATTATACACTACAGCACCATCAGCACTGATATGAATATGTTTAAGCGGCTTGTCAAAGCCGTAACGTTTCTCTGCATAGAAGTTATCGTAATCTTCTGTAGTCAGCTCGTTTTTGTTCTTCCGCCAGATTGGCACCATGCTGTTTACAGTTTGTTCTTGAACAACTTCCTCGAACTCGTTCTCAGTGCCTTCTTTTGGCTTCTGCTCCTTCACGTCCATTTTAATTGGGAAACGGATGAAGTCAGAATATTTTTTAATGATGGATTTCAGGCGATACTCTTCCAAATATTCATCGTATTGATCTTCTTCGGTATTCTCTTTAATTTTCAAAATCACTTCAGTACCTACAGTATCCTTCTCGACAGGCTCGATGGTATAGCCGTCTGCGCCCTTAGACTCCCATTTAAAAGCCTCGTCGCTACCAAGCGCCTTACTGATCACAATTACGTCATCCGCTACCATAAACGCAGCATAGAAGCCAACACCGAACTGTCCGATGATATTATGACCATCTTTGGCTTCGTTCTCTTTCTTAAATGCAAGGGATCCGCTCTTCGCGATTGTTCCTAAGTTATTCTCTAGCTCTTCTTGTGACATCCCGATACCTGTATCGGAGATCGTCAAAGTTCTGTTCGCCTTATCGGCAGTCACTTTAATATAATAATCTTCTTTATTGAAGACCAGGCCTTCATCAGCTAATGCTTTGTAATAGATCTTATCAATTGCATCACTTGCATTGGAAATCAACTCGCGCAGAAAAATTTCCCGTTGTGTATAAATGGAGTTAATCATCATTTCCAGCAATCTTTTCGATTCGGCTTTAAACTCTTTTTTGGCCATGAATAAGTAAATCTCCTTTCAAAATAACATCTTGTTCAACACTTCGTGATTAGCACTCTTGTTAGATGAGTGCTAATTCTTCTTTTTATATAACATAAACTGATTTTGAATGTCAATATTTACAGCGACTTTCATTAAATAAAGCTGTATTTTGCATACAAATTTAGGATTCGATTGATAAATAACATTCAACTTGCGCATAGGATGATTCTATGTTTTAAATAGATTAGATACATAAATTACAAATAAAGGTTTATCATCTTCTCTGGAGGGATTCAAATGCATGAACAAGCGCAGTCCATTGTAAATTCTTCAGCAACAAGTCCTATTAAGAATTTGATTGGCAGTGTATTTATCCCCGTACACGATATTGAAAAAGCCCGTAGCTGGTATTGCCAAGTCCTAGGACTCCATGAAGCAGATCATTCGATTATGAACGGTCATTTATGCCCGTTAACTATGCAAGGAAGCACTGGGATCATTCTGGACACCATGCCCATGTGGGGAGGTTTAGAGCCTGAAGGGGCTCCTCCAATTACAACACCTGCTCTTATGCTAATAACCGATGATTTGCAAGCCTCTTTCAACTATTTAAAGGAGCTCGGTGTAGAGATAGTAACCGAAATTCAAGATCAACAATGGTTTGTGGTAAAAGACCCTGACGGGAATAAACTAATGATTTGCAAGTAACATTTGCGTTAGAAATTGCAATGGCTGAGACTTCCACTTCTTAGGATGCATCAGAAGCTGCAGATCAAAATGAATTTCTTGATGTGCGAAGGGCAGCTCGGCCAAGTTCCCCCGCTCAATTTCTTCCTCTGCAACAATTTTAGGTAGTAATGCAATCCCTAGACCATTCATAACACAACGTTTTATTGCTTCTAGATTCGAAAGCTCAAAACCTATGCGGAATATAATCCCGTGCTCTTTTAACAAATTCTCGAACAGACTCCGGTAAATACAGCTCTCTTCAGAAACAATTAATTCGCAGTTATTTAAATCCTGTAGCGTTACTGTATCCATCTGGGCAAGGGGATGGTTAATTGGTGCTATTAACACGAGCGGTTCATCTCTAATGATCGTACGTTCAAGTAAAGAATCCGTAGTGGTACGATCGAGCATCAAACCGATGTCTACTTCCCCATCTTTTATTTTGGCCAAGAGGTTAGCTTCCTGCATCGTTTGTAGGTGGATATCAAGTTTCGGAAATTTCGTCCTCAACTGCTGTAGGTAAGGCGGCAAGTAGAATGCAGCTAATGAATCAATCGTCCCAATCGTTAGCGTACCTCCTATTTGTTGTGCGATGGTTTCTTTAGAACGATCATACAGATCCAAAATCTCCACAAATAGCTTCAACAATTCTTCTCCAGGCGGGGTAAGACGCAGCTGCCGACCATGCCTTTCTATTAATGGCACTCCGTATTCCTTCTCTATTTTCTGTATTTGCATCGTAACGCTCGACTGCGCGTAACCCAGCTCTTCAGCAGCCCGTGTAAAGCTCTGACGTTTAGCTACCTCGCGAAATGTTCGTAAATAGGTTAAATCCATAACCTCACCCTAACATCAATATTTTTGATGATACACATCATTTATTATAGCTAACGACGATGCAACATTCCATGGTAAAGTGTATGTAGAGGAATTAAAATATTTTGGAGGCCGATAATTTATGCTTACAGAACAACAGATTTATGGAATTTATGTCCCCGTGGTCACCCCGTTCAATGCTGCTGGTGAAGTCGATCTGGATTCGTATCAGCGTAATGTAAAGAACATTATTAACAACAGCATACAAGGTCTGGTCGTTAATGGAACCACCGGTGAATCGCCAACTGTAACCGTAAATGAAATGCAGCTTCTAGTAAACACTTCTCGTGAACTTTTACAATCTACATCTATCCCTTTAGTAGTCGGTACAGGAACCAATGACACAGCTTCTACGGTAGCACGCACAGAGATCGCAGCTAACCTTGGTGCTGATTGCGCACTAGTAGTCGTCCCTTATTATAGTCGTCCTTCGCAAGAGGGCATCATTGCCCATTTCCGCAAAGCAGCAGAAGTAGGCATTCCGATCATGGCTTATGATATTCCAAGTCGCACTGGTACTGCTATGACCCTAGACACCGCACGCACAATTCTAGAAATGAATAATGTTGTCGGATTAAAAGACTGCTCAGGTAGCTCCAAAATGGTTACTGAGCTAGTTCGTACAGGTAGCAAACCTGTGCTTGGCGGCGACGACTCACTCTTTTATGAAATGCTTAGCTCCGGGGCAGCGGGTGGTATGCTTGCTACTGCGAACGTTTATCCAGCAGAATGTATCCGTATATACGAAGCCTTCAAATCGGGTCAATTCGACTTGGCAAAAGAAAACTTTGAACAACTACTGCCGATCATCCGTCTCTTGTTCAAGGAATCGAACCCCGCTCCAATCAAATGGATGCTTAGCCAGAATGGCTTAATCGACTCGGATACGCTTCGCCTCCCAATGACTTCCATCAGCACAGCGCTTCAGCAAGAGCTTAGTTCTTATGTTCAGGACAATGCAATTGAAGCGACTGCATAAGAGAAAAGATAGCAGCCGTTATACAGTGAGGAACTGTGTTGCGGCTTTTTTTGTACGGAAATATTAGGATCATTCAAGGATATAAAACGCACGAAGAGCTCAAAGATTCTAATCGTTAACTACTCTACTCCATAATTTTAACTGGCTTACAAACCTGCAAAAATACATTGTTTTATGACGTGAGGATGGCTAAATCATTTATTCCTACTGATCTGCAGGATCTCTCTAATCCTAACAAAAAAACCATCAGATTTACTCTGACGGTTTTGAGATTTTACTATAAAAAGCGTCCAGCGTTCAAAAAAACTTATCTGCTGCTCGTTTGTCTTCCTTTAGTGAACCACTCAGACTTTGGCTTTAGTGGAGGGTTAGACTTAGGCTTAGCTTTGGCAGGTTTAGATGCCGCTGGTTTTGACCCCGCTGGTTTAGCTGTTGAAGGCCTGGAAGTCAATGGTTTTGAAGAGGCGGATCTCGAACCTGACGGTTTCGAAGATCGTTCTGTCTTCATCTGCGTTTTACGAGACATCGGATACGGGTGATCCTTCACTTCGGGAATCGATTTTCCGATCAATTTCTCGATATCTTTAAGGAACGGAAGCTCTTCAGATTCGCAAAAAGATATTGCCGTTCCACTTAACCCAGCTCTACCCGTACGACCGATCCGGTGTACATAGGTTTCTGGAATATTTGGCAAGTTGAAGTTGATTACATGAGACAGCTCATCAATATCAATTCCTCGCGCGGCGATATCCGTAGCTACAAGAACGCGGGTTGCACCACTTTTAAAATTCCGCAATGCATTCTGACGATCATTCTGCGATTTATTGCCGTGAATGGCTTGTGCAGAAATGTTCACTTTCGCTAGATCGCGTGTAACACGGTCAGCACCACGTTTTGTACGAGTAAACACCAGAGCAGAAATGATCGATTTATCCTGTAACAGAAGATTCAATTGATTCTGCTTATTTCCATTCTCTAATAAATAGATCGATTGATCGATTCTATCCGCAGTAGATGACACGGGTGTGATTTCTACTTTTACTGGATTCACAAGCAAGGTTTTGATCAATTTGGAGATCTCAGTAGGCATCGTTGCCGAGAAGAACAGTGTTTGTTTCTTCGTTGGCATTTTGGCGATAATTCGCTTTACATCATGGATGAAGCCCATATCTAGCATGCGGTCAGCCTCATCCAAGACAAGAATTTGGACATACTGTAAATCCACACGTTTTTGATTGATCAGGTCGATAAGTCTTCCTGGTGTAGCAATTAAGATATCAGCACCTTGATTCAAGGCACGCTCTTGTACTTTCTGTGATACACCACCAACGATGGCAGCAGAGCGAATATCTGTGTATTGACTATACGCTTTTATGTTATCAGCAATTTGAATCGCTAGTTCTCTTGTCGGTGTTAAGATCAGCGAGCGAATGCGTCGCACATTGTTTGATTTGTTGGGGCTTGTTTGTTCGCTTAATAATTGAATAATGGGTACAGAAAATGCAGCTGTCTTTCCTGTTCCCGTTTGAGCACATC
Organism: Paenibacillus pseudetheri; assembly: GCF_924513355.1. Lineage (NCBI taxonomy): Bacteria > Bacillati > Bacillota > Bacilli > Caryophanales > Paenibacillaceae > Paenibacillus > Paenibacillus pseudetheri. The sequence continues at coordinate 105,882 of NZ_CAKMAB010000010.1, read as the reverse complement.
CAAGTAAATCTCTACCTGCTAATACAGCTGGGATCGATTGTTCCTGTATAGGTGTGGGTGATGTATAGTTTTCTTTGGTTAAAGCCTTTAAAATCGCAGGCATAATATTCAGTTCGTTAAATGTCATTCTAGTCTCCTTAATTTCTAATACATATATTCTTAACATTAAATCCATTTGTCACGTCATAAACAATAATCATAACACAATTAGTCACATAATAATAGATATTCTTTATCATCACACCAATTTTCATTAAAAATCCATTTCAGGATATGATCCACTCTACCCTTGCAACAGCAATTTACTACTGTCAGTTATCTGAGTATACATTTAATTGAGCTATCGGACTCAGTTGCAGCTATTCATGAAAATGACTGAGTTATCGTATCAGCCAAATAACGTTTCCCAATACATAACAAAAAAGCGAAGGATTTCTCCCCCGCTTCTTATCATTCGTATGAAGACTAGTCTACGATTTCAGCAGTGTCGCCATTATTGGCACCAGCAGCATTAGCTTCGTCAGTATCAATATGCATATCAAGTTTGAAGCTGTCAGATACACGAGCAATTACGTTCTCCAATACGAGACCGCGGTCGCCACCGAGACGAACTTTAAGCAATTGCTTATCCGCAATGCCCCAAGCTTCAGCTTCAGAAGTGTGGAAGTGAATGTGACGAGCTGCGATGATAACGCCTTGTTCTAATTCAACTTCACCAGCAGGTCCTTTAAGCGTAATGCCAGGTGTTCCTTCAATATTTCCAGATTCGCGAACTGGAGCTTTCACGCCAAGTGCGAAGGAGTCAGTACGTGAAATTTCTAATTGGGAAGCCGGACGAGCAGGTCCCAAAATTCTTACCTTGTCAAATTTACCTTTGCTACCGATAACTGCTACTTGTTCATTTGCTGCAAATTGTCCTGGTTGGGAAAGTGGTTTGAACTCAGTTAATTGATATCCTGGGCCAAACAGAGCCTCCACGTGCTCTTGCGTAAGGTGAATATGTCTAGCCGACACACCTACGGGTACAGTCTTACTCATTGTAAAGTCACTCCTTGTATTTTCTCTAATATCTGTACAAGCCATTAACCATTATACATCTTCTTACCCAAAAATAAAAAGGGCTGCATCATAACGAAGCCCCTTTTTTCGACAATTTATGTTTTTTGCACAAGATTGTCATGGTTTAGACACCTGAGAGGGCAAGTTTGCGCTTAAAAAAGAGGTCGCATTCTCATACATCCAACCTTTCACAGTATCCTCTGGATAATAACGAAGCAGTTGCTCTATAAGATCAGGGTATTTTCCCGGATGCTCTAACTTCTCTACCCAAGTATCAATGCCGTCAAAATCTGAGCCAAACATCAAATGCTTCTCACCGCCGAGACTACAAACATGTTCAATGTGCTTTAACAAATCATCCATACGAGCCTTCCCGTCATCACTTACAAACCACGGATAAAAGGTCAGGCCCATTCTTCCATTCATTGCAATCAACGCTTTAATCTGTTCATCATTTAAATTTCTAACATGCCCACATATAGCTGCAGCATTCGAATGGGAGGCAATAAACGGACGATTGCTTAAATCAGCCAACTCCCAGAACCCTGCTTGCGACAAATGCGACACATCCAGTAGCATTCCACTTTCGTTGCACCATTCTATCAGCTTTCTCCCTTTTTCCGTAAATCCACCATTACGCTTCTCTAGCACACCATCTGCTGCCCAGTTCGCATAATTCCAAGTTACACCAAGAAACCGTACTCCAAGTTCGAAACAGAGCTGAGCATAAAACAAGTTCCCTTCTAAGCCGTCTACGCCCTCCAGAGAGAGCATCGCTTGTGGAGGTGCGCCTACTAATCGATTTCCCACTTGCTCCTTCCACCGTACCCACTGAAGCCCATCTGTGTTCACTATCTTTTGCCTAAAGAGATCAATTTGCCCTAGAACATGTTCAAAGCTTGGTTTACCTCTGGTAGCAGAAAGATATATTGCAAAACATTGTAACTCCACTCCACCAGAAGCCAGCCGCTCTGCAGTAACATCTAATCGAGGATCATTGTCAAAATTAATATCCGGAGAGGCTTGCATTTTGCTTAGCACATCACAATGGAAATCCGCTACCTTAAGCTTATCAACCCTCATTCTACATCCCCACTTTCTCGCAGTTCCAGCCGTTCATTTCATTTCCAAATGCCTATTTCAGATACTATGCAATAAAACGCCAGACTATAAATCAAAAGCAAAAAACCTGTTTACAAAAGTAAACAGGTTCAATCATTCTATAGGTCTTTATCTGGGCTCAACAATCAGTTTAATCGCGGTTCGGTCTTCCCCATCAATCACTATATCAGTGAATGCAGGAATGCAGATCAAATCTACTCCGCTTGGTGCAACAAATCCCCGGGCAATGGCAACTGCTTTGACTGCTTGATTCAGTGCTCCAGCTCCAATAGCTTGTAATTCGGCCGATCCACGTTCACGAAGAACACCCGCTAATGCGCCGGCGACGGAATTTGGATTGGATTTAGCTGATACTTTTAATACATCCATAGTAAGTACCTCCCCTGGGAAAATAATGGTGTTCTTCCACTACTTTAGATGTTATTCGCGAGAGAAGAAATAATTCCTTCTTTTTACGGACCACGTCTTCCAAAAACGGCATAAAAGATACTCTATTACGATATAAAAAAAATCACACTTTACCCTGACTCGGCGAAATTACCCGGATTAAACTATACTTTATTCTACGTTTAGCTCATAACCCATTCATCTTCACGTAACCGTATCTTCTCTAGACGAGTCGCCGCACCAGTATTTTCATCTAATTCTGCAAATAAACCGTGAAGCTGCCACTTGCCTTCATCGACAACAAATCGTGCTGGGAGCTGAGTTGTGAACTTATAAAGTACTGCATCTCTTTCCATACCCAGAATTCCTTCGCTTGAACCAACCATGCCCGCATCGGTCAAATACGCAGTTCCTCCTGGTAAAATCACATCATCATTCGTCTGAACATGAGTATGTGTCCCCACAACAATCGATGCTCGACCATCCATGAAATACCCCATGGCGATTTTCTCAGAGGTTACCTCTGCATGGAAATCGACGAGAATACATTTATGATCTCTACGAAGTTCTTCCACAATTTCTTCCCCAACACGGAAAGGACAATCGATAGCAGGTAAAAATGTCCGGCCTTGCAAATTTACTATGGCCAGTTCTTTACCGTTCCCTTTAACAACTGTATAACCTCTTCCCGGGGTTCCTGGCGGAAAATTAGCGGGACGGATAATCCGGGCCTCATCATCGATGAACTCAAAAATATCTTTATTGTCCCATGTGTGATTTCCCATAGTTATACCGTGAACGCCCCAGTTAAAAAACTCATTAGCGATCGCCTTGGTGATCCCTCTACCGGCAGCAGAATTTTCACCATTAACAATAATGATATGTGGCTGATATTTACTTTTTAGTGAGGGCAACATCTCACGAAGAGCCTTTCTGCCAACATTTCCAACGATATCTCCAATAAAAAGTACTTTAATGATTCTCTCCTCCTAATCTTAACCGCTATATCTAATGGATAAGACCTCATATTCAAAAGAAAAAAGGCCCCGCTTAGGGGCCAATTCTCAACAAATATAAGAAAGTATAAGTTACATCTTATCCCTTAACCTTATATTCCACCTATTTAGCGTATTCAACAGCCCGTGTCTCACGAATAACGGTAACTTTGATATGTCCTGGATAATCCAGTTCACTTTCAATCATTTTCGTAATATCACGAGCAAGACGGAATGCCTCTGCATCGTCAATCTTCTCTGGCTGTACCATCACGCGTACCTCACGGCCCGCCTGAATAGCAAATGATTTCTCAACGCCTTCGAACGACTCTGAGATTTCTTCCAGTTTTTCTAGACGTTTAATATACGTTTCCAGTGTTTCACGGCGAGCGCCAGGTCTTGCTGCTGACAATGCATCAGCTGCACCAACCAACATAGCAATAACCGAAGTAGCTTCGCAATCTCCATGATGAGACGCGATACTGTTGATAACAACCGGATGTTCCTTATATTTCTTCGCTAGTTCAACGCCGATCTCAACATGCGATCCTTCTACTTCATGATCCAGCGCTTTGCCGATATCATGGAGCAATCCTGCACGTTTTGCAAGCACGATGTCTTCCCCAAGCTCACCGGCCATCAGTCCAGTTAGATAAGCAACCTCCATGGAGTGCTTCAATACATTTTGACCATAGCTTGTACGGAATTTCAGACGACCCAGAATCTTGATCAAATCTGGATGCAATCCGTGAACACCCACTTCGAAAGTAGCTTGTTCACCATATTCGCGAATTCGTTCGTCCACTTCTTTGCGGGATTTCTCCACCATCTCTTCAATTCGAGCGGGATGGATACGTCCATCTGCCACAAGCTTCTCAAGTGCCGTACGGGCCACTTCACGGCGGATTGGATCAAATCCCGACAAAATAACTGCTTCCGGCGTATCATCAATAATGAGGTCGATACCTGTAAGAGTTTCGAGTGCACGAATATTACGGCCTTCACGACCGATAATCCGCCCCTTCATCTCTTCGTTCGGCAGGGTAACAACTGAAACTGTTGTCTCCGCTACGTGATCAGCTGCACAGCGTTGGATAGCGAGTGTAATGATTTCACGGGATTTCTTATCCGCTTCCTCTTTCGCCTGCTGTTCAATCTCTTTGATCATTTGAGCCGTTTCATGGCGAACTTCTTGCTCAACATTGCTAAGAATAATACTTCTTGCATCTTCGATGCTTAAATTGGAAATCCTCTCCAATTCAGTGACTTGGTTTTTGTAAATAACATCAATTTGCTGTTGGGTTTCATCAATTCGTTTCTCTTTGTTAGCTACTTGTTCTTCTTTTCTTTCAAGCGATTCCATTTTTTTATCCAGAGATTCTTCCTTTTGCAGCAAACGTCTCTCTTGCCGTTGGATTTCATTCCGACGTTCACGAGTTTCTTTCTCAGCTTCAGTACGGATTCTATGGACTTCGTCCTTAGCTTCCAATACTGTTTCTTTCTTCAGCGCTTCAGCGTCCTTCTTCGCATTTTCTACGATGACAACAGCTTCTCTTTCTGCGCTTTGAATTTTAGCTTCTGCAAGGGATTTACGAATAAAATAACCGAACCCAAAGAATAATGCAGCTACAACGAGAACGATAATGACCCAGATCCATGCTTGCATCTGTTCACCTCCTCGTTGGTTCCTCTCCAAGGTATACCCTTGGGAATTGTGCAGTTGTTAAACTATCCGTTCATCACCATACAAAAAACCGGTAAACAACCGATTGCCATACTGCACATGCTGCACATGCACACTGCCCGCCTTATCCGGCGATTACATTTCATATGAGTTGTACGCGAACCGTTTTAAAAAGTCCCCTTTTTGGGAAGGAAAAAGGATTCTTACTTTATGCCGATTCATGTTATATTTTATTATTTATAAAAAGACATTGTCAAGAGAGTCGATATGCGCATTAATGTCAAGAGAATCAGTGAGTCTAGTAAAATTCCTCATCTTCACCCTCATAATTGTCTTCTTCAAGTAAAGTATTAATCACTTGCCGCACCATATCACCCGAAAATCCGCGCCGCATTAAGAAGGCTCCAGTCTTTCTGCGCTTATCTGTAGCTTCACCACGAATAAGATTCCATTTCTTACGACCAATCTGAAGTGCACTCTCTAGTTCTTGTTCAGGACTGACATTCTCCAGTGCTTCCGAGATCAAGGTTTTGTCGATTCCTTTCTCACGCAGCTCTTGGCGAATCCACATTTTCCCTTTTCGCTGGTTCGTAATGCGTTGCTCTGCCCATTGCTTTGCATACAAAGGGTCATCAAGGAATCTTTCCTGCTGTAGCCGTTGCACCGCTTCCGCAATAATAGTCTCCCCTATTTCCTTCTGCCGTAAACGGCGGGTCATTTCCATAGCGGTTCGTGGCTTCCGTTCTAGATAACGAAGTCCTTCTACATAAGCTCGTTGTCGCTCATCAGCAACAACAATTTCCTCCAAATCGGCTTTCATAAAAGAATTTCCAGTAATCATCCGATATTTAATCATGACGTCTTCGTGTACAGTCATGTTATAGGCTCCGAAATGTATGATATAGCGGTGGTCCGATTTCTTCTGACGTTCTACCTTAGTAATTTCTAAAAGTTCCCCATCAGGAAAATCAGATAGGACCTGTACGTCCTGCTCATCCGATTCAAAATCCATATCCAGTTGTATTACCATAGTTGCTTGTCACCTCATAGCTAAAGATCAGTTATGTTCTTACAATTCTTTAAGAAAAGACACCCTGCAACAATGAATCACAGGGCGTCCTATTCCTTAATAAATTCTATTGTTCGATTTCGAGAAGTAGCTTTTCTTCTTCCTCTTGCTCTGCAATGATTTCCGCTTCATTTGGTGCAGCAACAATGGTGGATAGGTTACTTGCTTCACGGATCTTGTTCTCAATGATGAGTGCAATATCTTGATGTTCCTTCAAGAACTGTTTGGCATTCTCACGTCCTTGACCGAGACGCTCACCCTCATAGGAATACCATGCACCACTCTTATTCACGATGTCCATTTCAGTACCGATGTCTACAAGACTTCCTTCTCTGGAAATCCCTTCACCATACATGATATCAACATCAGCTTGTTTAAATGGAGGTGCTACCTTATTCTTCACAATCTTGATCTTAGTGCGGTTACCTACAACGTCGTTACCCATCTTAATACTTTCGACACGACGAACATCCAACCGTACGGAAGAGTAGAATTTCAGCGCCCGACCACCCGGGGTTGTCTCAGGGTTACCGAACATAACACCAATTTTCTCACGAAGCTGGTTAATAAAGATAGCAATTGTATTCGATTTACTAATGGCACCAGATAGCTTCCGAAGCGCTTGAGACATCAAACGAGCCTGTAGGCCGACGTGAGAATCACCCATATCGCCTTCAATTTCCGCTTTAGGAACCAACGCAGCTACGGAGTCAACGACAATAATGTCTACTGCGCCACTTCGTACAAGTGCTTCAGCAATCTCAAGTGCCTGTTCACCCGTATCTGGCTGAGATAGCAACAATTCATCAATGTTTACGCCCAAGTTACGTGCATACTTCGGATCGAGCGCATGCTCAGCATCGATAAATGCAGCTTGTCCGCCTTGTTTTTGTACTTCTGCAATAGCATGAAGAGCAACGGTCGTTTTACCGGAGGATTCAGGTCCGTATATTTCAATAATACGTCCCTTTGGAAGTCCGCCTATACCTAACGCAATATCAAGTGCCAAAGATCCGCTAGGTACAACTTCCACTTGCATATGAGTGGATTCTCCCAGTTTCATGATCGAACCTTTACCAAATTGTTTTTCTATTTGACGAAGCGCCATATCAAGCGCTGCACGACGATCTGACAATCAGACCACTTCCTTCACTGTTTATAATAATATAATAACGTGTTTTTGAGGTCTTGCCAAGCTTTTTTTCGAACATACATTCGTTTTTTTTGTCTCAAGCGTTAATTATCCCTTTTATTGTAAGCCTCCCTCCGGACATAGAAGTTAACTGATTTCTCTACTTCACCGGACATCAACGACTTATGATCATAACCAAAACAGCGATCAAAATCTCCGCAGATATACAAAAAACCGCAGCAAAGAAATCTCAGTGCCACGGTTCTTCCGTATGTCTCAATTATAACTGGGCTAATCTCCCATTACAAGTCTGAGCCTTCAAGTGGTGTCTCCACCTTCCGTTCCTCAAGTCTGCGCCATAGACGATACAACAGAGCTTTAACAGTACGCAGTCGTATATTTTCACGTGTACCTTTAAGATTAAGCTCATACACCTCTGTCTTACGCCCGCGTTCAGCTAAACCAATAAATACAAGTCCAACTGGCTTACGTTCAGAATAACCTGGTCCTGCTACACCAGTTACAGATAAGCCGAAATCACTATCCGCGATCATTCTCACCTGATCAGCTAACACCTCGGCAACTTCACGACTAACAGCCCCTGGAGCATCTGGCCCCTCCAAATAAGCACTTGGCACATTCAGAAGTTTTTTCTTCAGGTCGTTGGAATAACAGACGATTCCTCCCGCAAACATCGAAGCACTGCCTGGAATGTTAGTTATACTCTCCATCAATAAGCCTCCAGTGCAACTCTCTGCCGCACTTAAAGTCAGACCTGCATCCGCCATCCAATCCACAATCAATTGCTCCAGCGGCACATCAATATTTGCATATAAATGTTCTGGCAAAATCTCTTTGATCTGTTTCTCTAGAATCTCCAGCTTCTTGTAAGCTTCATGCTCGGAAGGCGCCTTTGTCGAAATACGGACGGTTACCTCTCCCTCTTTAGCGTAAGGAGCTATGGTTGGGTCTGTCTGGCTGTGAATAAGATCAATGAGCTTATCCTCAAGCAGTGATTCTCCGATACCGGCAAATTTAAGCATTTTAGAATAAAGTGGCATTTCTGTCGTCAGAGCGTGCTGCTGGAGCCACGGTACAGCTTTATCTACGAACATCGGCTTCATCTCGCGAGGCGGACCAGGAAGCACAATATAATATTTCTTTTCATGCTCAAAAGCAATGCCAACAGCAAGACCAATCTCATTTGGCAAAGGTGTGGTACCTTCAATTATAAGTGCCTGTTTACGATTATTCTCCGTCATTACGATCTTTCGATCATCAAAGAAACGTTGTACATGATCCATTGCCAAGCGGTCTATATGAAGTGTGCGGCCTAAGGAAGCAGCCAGCGCGTCCTTCGTTAGATCATCTTCTGTAGGACCAATACCACCGGTAAATATGATAACATCCGCTCTGCTTTGAGCGATCTCAATGGCTTGCTGCAAGCGACTGCTGTTATCCCCAACTACGGTTTGAAAATATACATCAATCCCAATAGCAGCTAGCTCAATAGACAAAAACTGGGCATTACTATTTACGATTTGACCGAGTAAAAGCTCCGTGCCTACTGCAATAATCTCCGCTTTCATACCTGGCTTTCGCCTCCTCATTATAATGTAGATACACTGCTTTTAGGGTTTAAAAAAGGTAATAGGCGCTTTACCTATTACCTCTCCTATATGTAGCTACCTAAAATGCTTAAGCATTATGCAGCTGTAATAGATCCTTATTCTTCACAAAATAATCAATTCCAGAGTAAATAGTGATCAGGGCTGCAGCCCAGATGGCAATATCGTCTACAGGAATGCTGACGAATTGAAATGGGAAATTATTTAACAACAGCAGTGAGATCGCTACAATTTGTACAACCGTCTTTATCTTACCCCATTTGCTTGCGGCAACCACTTTTCCCTCTAACAATGCTATCTGGCGAAGCCCGGTTACTGCGAACTCACGACTAATGATAACAATTGCGATCCATGAATCACATCTGCCCAATTCCACAAGTGAAATCAGAACTGCGGAAACTAACAGCTTGTCCGCTAACGGATCAAGGAGCTTACCGAGATTGGTGACCATATTATATTTCCTTGCTATGTAGCCGTCTATTCCATCTGTGCTCGCAGCAAGCAAAAAGATTATAGCTGCTACCAAATGATTAACAGATAGCTGAAAAGAGCCCCAATGTATCGGTTCTGGATAAAAGCTGAAATCCACCAGTAAAAAAAACATCATAATCGGGATCAGACAAATACGTGATAGCGTGATGCGGTTGGGCAAATTCACTGAAGTTCCTCCCCTAAATCATTCATACAAATGGCCTGAATCAGGCTCATCTATTTCTACTTAAGCAAGTATATTATAGCTATAAATAGGTGTCAAAAAAAATACAAAGCACCCCGCATAATGGCGCTGATAAGCACTGCGGGGTACAAAATGCTATTTTAAGTTGTTGAACTGCAGGTCCAGCGGCAAATCAGCTTTACGCAATATCTGGATAATTTGTTGCAGATCATCGCGACTCTTACCAGTTACGCGGATCTGATCTCCTTGAATCTGGCTCTTCACCTTCAATTTCGAATCACGAATCAGGATGTTAATTTTTTTTGCATTCTCCTGATCAATCCCTTGCTTAAGACCTAAGCGCTGACGAACACTTCCCAGAGAAGCAGGCTCCACTTTGCCGAAATCCAAGTTTTTCAGCGTGATACCTCTCTTCACCATCTTCGATTGTAAAATATCAATAACAGCGTTTAACTTATATTCGTCCTCAGAGGCGATAATAAGTGCGTCTTTCTCCAGCTTCAGACTGCTTTTACTGTTCTTAAAGTCAAAGCGGTTGTCAATTTCTTTCTCTGTTTGGTGGATCGCATTGGTTAATTCCTGCATATCCATTTTAGATACGATATCAAATGAACTTTCTGAACTCATAACTACACGTCCTTTGTACTTTTTAGTCTGCTACTATTATAAAAGAATGATACCCTTAAGTCTAATATTGGATAATATGTACCTCGCCCGACACAGAAAACAGCCCCACATAGTGGAGCTTTTCCTTCGAAATGAGTTGTGTTCCAGGTAGAAATACGTCTCCAATGGAAGATATCCTCGGAGACGCACATTCTAAATTCTCTATCTGCTTCGGAGCGGGCTTCGAAACATATCCAGAATTCCAAGCACGATATGTGCAAGACCGAACCCGAGAATTCCATAACCCCAAGCACTTGGTGTCATATAGTATCCGATAAGACTGACAATAACCCCAAGTCCAGCTACAATCCAGCTAACAATCATGAATGCACACCCCACTTTGGCTAAGAACTGGAAACAGTCTTATGTTCCCCGCAAAGCCAAAGTCTATGCATCATTTTTCTTATTGGCCTGTTTTATTAGTCTGGTCGGTAGTATCGGTGGTACCTTCATTCTGGGTCGTTTCACTTCCAGTACCATCATCCAGATTAAGTAGCAGACGAGATGAGGTCTTTTCATCTGTAATTACTTGTCCATTGACAGTAATCTCAGTAGCTGGTGAATAACCAGATTTAATATACATTCCTTCACTTCCAAGCACAAAGCTCATACGATCTCCTGCCGCTGTGTTACCAAATGAGAGTTTCTCACCTTTAGAGTTCTCACCTTTATACACCTCAAGCCAGCTTACCCCAGTAGCAGAAATCTCAACCTTCACTTCACTTCCAGCTGGAGCTGAAACCTTGAATTTTGTTGTTTTGCCTGCTTTCCCATCCGGTGTAACTGTAATGGATTGCGGGGATGGCGTAAGCGTTGGCACTGGCGTAGGCTCTGCAGCAGGTTCAGTTGTTGCTTCTGTTCCTGCCGAAGAAGTTGGCGCCACAACGCCTCCTCCTGAAGCCGGTGGAGACGTTTGGGCTGTCGTAGGATCTTGCTGTTCGTTCGTCAGATTCGTCTGATCAATCTGAGCAGGATCCGGTTTGTTCAAACTAGAAGCATAAATGTAGATCACAACAATAATCAATATTGGAAATGTCCACATTAACACTGTTGGCAGCCATTTTGCATTCCGTTCTGTTTCTGGTCTACGGCTGCGTTTTTGAATCACCGTTTCCATGGCTGTGTCTTCGGGAGGGGCTGGTACATTCCCATGCTCCTCGAGCAGTTCGTCAGGGCTCATCCCTACTGCCTCTGCGTACGTTTTGATAAACGCCCTAACATAAAAACTTCCTGGAAGCACCTTATAGTCTCCAGACTCGATGGCTTCCAAATACTTTTTGCGAATTTTCGTTACTTCCTGGACATCGTCAAGACTCATCCCTTTTTGCAGACGCGCCTCTTTCAATTGCCGGCCCAGTTCCGACATACCATCACCTCCTGTAAATTTCAATGAATATCATTGGTGTTCTATAAATCATCACTGTAGCTAGTCGTGAACGACTCGTACAATATTTCTTCATTTGGATTATTGCGAAGCTCGATAATAATATCAAAATCATCAAAGGTGTACTCAGATTCCCGCACAAAAATATCTGGATGCTCGATCACTTTCGTGCTTGGCATACTCATAACATTTTGCAATAAATTATAATGCTTCTCATTAGAGCGAATCGTACTAACAATACCATCAATAATAAATACATTATGTGGGTTCAATTCATCTTCTGCCAGTTGACTTCGCACCGTCTGACGTAAAAGTGTCGAAGAAACAAATGTCCACCGCTTCATCGCACATACACTTCCAGCAATGATCGACTCCGTCTTCCCTACACGGGGCATACCTCGAAGTCCTATTACCTGATTTCCATCTTTTTTAAACAATTCCCCGAGAAAATCGACCAATAGTCCAAGCTCATCCCGGGTAAAACGAAACGTCTTTCGATCATCTGAATCCCGTTCAATATATCGCCCATGGCGTACAGCCAGCTTATCTACGAGTCTTGGAGACCGCAGAGCTGAAACTGTAATATTATCAACTTTCTTGAGCATTTCGCCCATCAGCATTATTTTGTCATCATCATTGGTCTCCAGCAACATTCCGCGAGTCTTTCCTTCAACGCCATTAATCGTCAGAATGTTAACCTCTAGCATCCCTAACATTGAAGCGATATCACCAAGCAGACCAGGTCTGTTCTTGTGAATCTTGTATTCCATATACCATTGTTTATATTCCACTTGTACACCTCATAGATTCCTTTTCCCGCACCTTGATATACACCAAAAAAATGCCGTTCAGACAAAGCGGTCTGAAACACGGGTCATGTTAATGATATATAAAATAAAAATGAAAGGCAAGGTCAGTCCTGTAATAATTGCAGAAAAGCTCCCACAAGGGGAGCTTTTCCGCAAGCTTAGGCGTGATTTTTCGCCAACTTGACCATGAGTTTAGCAATCGTCTGCTTTTCTTCATCGTTGCCGACGTCCCATAGCTCTTTGATTGCACGGTTTTGAGTGTTTGCTGGATCCACCTTTTCATCGAGGAATTCCCCAATTTCAAAAGCCAGCTTTGAGATTGTGTCTTCACTCATCCCAAGTTTCTCCGCCTGTACAACTCGTTTACCTAGAAATTTCTTCCAGGTGTCAAAGTTTTTGATTACGCTATCTTCTTGTGTCATCTTAAATCCTCCTTCATGTTTACGGTCAAACACCTGCATACAGGCTGTAAGCCGCCTTACGTGAGATTTAAAAACAACACTTATAATATGTCTTAGAAACTAAGTTATTATGCTGGAGCTTTTCTCCAACTGAAGATCAGGTAATCCATCCACCATTTGGACTAATAATCTGGCCAGTGATATACCCGGACTCAGGCAAAGCCAAAAAATAAATTAGTGAAGATATTTCATTAGGCGTAGCCAAACGCCCTACTGGAATCTCATCCTCCAGCATACGGACTTCATCCTCCTGTAAATTGGACAACATGTTCGTATTAACTGCTCCTGGAGCTACAGCGTTAACCGTTACACCAGATGGAGCCAGCTCTTTAGCTAAAGCCTTTGTAAAGGCATTCACTCCACCTTTGCTGGCCGAATAAGCTACTTCGCAAGAAGCTCCAGTGATTCCCCATACAGAAGAAACGTTGATGATACGACCATATCGTTGCGACACCATGTACGGCATAAAGATCTGACTGCACATAAAGGTTCCCTTCAAGTTAATAGACATAATGTCATCCCATTCCTCTTCGGTCACATCAGCTAGCATTCCGTAATGCGATTTACCGGCATTATTAACAAGAATATCCGGCTGCATCCCATTACTCTCAAGCTTTTCAGCCATACGTATAATCTGACTACGATCCTTCATATCGGCGTTTACTGTCATTACCTTTGCCCCAAGTGCCATACAACGCCGAGCAACATCATTCGCGGCTTCATGTGAGTTTTTGTAATGAATAACTATATTCATCCCCACAGAAGCAAATCGTTCCGCAATGGCGCCGCCGATTCCTCCGCTTCCCCCTGTAATGAGCACTGTCATTTCCCCTAGTGGTTTGTTGCTCTCTCCCAAAACGCTCACCTAAGGACTCACCACCAATGAAACGGTAAGCTGTTCCCAGTTTACATGGGCTTGCAGACGCTCATTTACTTCTGCCAAAGTAATCGATTCATACATAGGCAGAACTTCAAACAGGTCACCACCACGGAACTGGTAGCGTGTAAATTCATGTGCGATACTTTCAGGGGAGTTCAGCATGCGCAAATAACCGCCAATTTTCTTTTTCCGCGCCCGCTCGAAATCCTTTTCCGCAAAGCCAGACTTTAAGATTAGATCTACTTCTTCTTTAATGCGTTTTAAAAGCAACTCCGGATCCTTTGTATCCCCACCCATTGCAGAAAAAGCATACTGCGGAGAACTATTAAATTCATGTCCAAAGCTGTCTGAGATCAATTCTTCATCATATAACTTTTGATACAATGCTGTGCTACTACCTACCAACAAATCGAGCATTAGCTTCGTTATCAGGTCGCGTTTCAGAGAAGCTTCACCTGTTAGATCTTCTACTTTTTCCTTAAAACCAAACATTATTTTCGGCATTGAAACAGCAAGCTTGCTTTCTAGCCGTTTTGTAGCGACTTGTTCGGGCTCATCTTCAAAAATACGCTTGATTTGACCCTGCTCGCCGTAGGTTTTACCCTTTTGGTTAGTGCGAATCAAGGAGAATACTTTCTCCGGGTCCACACCTCCAACCACGAACAACAACATATTGCTAGGGTGATAAAAAGCGTTATAACATGTGTACAGCGTTTCTTTCGTGATCGTACTAATCGATTCTACCGTACCTGCAATGTCAATCCGAACCGGATGTTTCGAATACATCGCTTCAATAAGGCCAAAATACACGCGCCAGTCCGGATTATCAGCATACATATCGATTTCTTGACCAATAATTCCCTTTTCCTTTTCTACATTCTCATCTGTAAAATAAGGTCGCTGAACAAAATCAACGAGCGTACTAAGATTGGTCTCTATATTCTCTGTTGCTGAGAAAAGATAAACTGTCTGATCAAAGCTTGTAAAGGCATTGGCCGAGGCTCCATTTGAAGCAAAGGTAGCAAAAATATCGCCTTCTGGCTCTTCGAACATTTTGTGCTCTAAAAAGTGAGCTATACCGTCAGGAACAGTAGTCTCTTCTCCACCTCCGACACGAAAATGATTGTCAACGGAACCGTATTTAGTTGCAAATGTAGCATAGGTCTTTTTAAAGGTTGGTTTCGGCAACACATATACCTGAAGTCCGTTATCCATAACCTCATGATAAATGGTCTCTTGAAGTCTGTCATAATGAATTTGTTCCATCGTTATTCCTCCTTTCCTGTCAAGAAATAAATCGTATCCAGCTGAAAGGTTTCGGCGGCGGCTTTTACATCTTCAGCACCGATTTGTTCCACCTGCCCCAATAGCTGATCCGCTGTCCGTTCTTTTCCTGACAACTGGCGGTTGAAGTCGTAAGAGATCATTTCAAAAGCAGAATCCGGAATTTCGGAAAGCTGATTGCGAATCATGGCTTTGGTCTGACTCAGTTCCAGATCACTGATATTGCCAGCTTTCATCTCTTCCAATTGCTTCTCTATAATATCCACGGCTTTGCCGTAATTTTGCGTTTCGATGCCTGATTGAATCGTTCCAATACCCTTATGGCCGTCATAACGAGACGAAGCATAATATGCAAGGCTTGCCTTCTCACGTACGTTTACGAAGAGTTTAGAGTGGGGATACCCTCCTAATATTCCGTTGTACATAATTGCGGACGCGTATTTATCATCCTTATAAGTAATAGAGGTGCGTAGACCCAGATTCAACTTGCCCTGACTGACATCCAGCTTCTCTTCTACAGTCCGCACCTCATTAACAGACACAGGTACGAACTTAGAGCTATATAAGCCCGCCTCGGACTGAACCCGGCCGAAATGACGCTGTACAAGCTTTTCTACTTCCTCAGCTGTTGTGTCTCCCACTACATAAAGATCAAGGATGGCATCATCCAGCCAGGAATTATAGGATTCATATAAACTTTTCTGAGTGATTTGATCCAGATCCGCTCTTTGCCCCAGAGGGTGAAGACGATATGGCTCGTTACGGCACATTTCCTCAATACAGCGTTCAGCAGCGTAACGTATCTTGTCATTTACGATGGACTCCAGCTTCTTGCGAACGGTTTCACGCTCTGTTGCAACATACGAAGGTCGGAAGCTGCCGTCTTCAACTAATGGACGAGTCAGTACTTCACCTAAGAAAGCGAAGGATTGTTCAAGTAAGCTCTCCTGGCTTTGCACAAAAGAGTCATTAATAGTATCCATGCGGAACTGAACGATTTGATAATCGCCTCTTTTATAAATATCAAACCCGAACCCAGCGCCATACAGCTCCTCCAAACGCTCGCGGAATTGCGTGGTCTCCGGATAAGTCGCGGTACCTCTGCGAAGCACGAATGGAGCTAGTGCAGTAGAGGTTACTGTCTTCTCATCAAGAGGGATCCCCGCATAAAGTGAGATCGCGTAGGTCTTGAACGCCTTGGTTGGCATAACGTGAATGCGCAAGCCTCCTACGGTGCCATGCTGAAATACATTATTAGTCAAGTCCAAAACTCCTTTACGGCGTGGATAGTTGCTCTACATCATGTTTATGAATTATTAACCATTCTAAACCATTCCAAAGTAAGGAAGCAACCGGAAGCCTCTTCCCGGTTGCTCTCTGAATTCTCTATCCTTCTTTTTTACATACAGAAAATATGCTGACCAATCGTCTTCACCTGAGGACGGGTCCAAATCCATTTAGAGGTCGCTGTTTTAGGATTGAAGTAATACAAACATCCACCTGAGGGGTCCCAACCGTTGAGTGCTTGCTGCACTGCTTTACGTGCTTGCTCATTGGGCTCCAGATAGATCTGACCATCGGCCACAGCTGTAAATGCTCCTGGTTGAAAAATAACGCCAGACGGCGTATTCGGGAAACTAGGTGATTTCACTCGGTTTAAAATGACCGCAGCAACAGCAACCTGACCTTCGAAAGGCTCACCTCTGGCTTCTCCATACACGGCATTAGCCATGATCTTGAGATCATTATCCGATAAGCCCATCGAATTACCTGAAGACAATCCTGGAGAATTCGTTTTATTGGACGTATTTGTTTTATTGCCAGTGTTATTCTGCGCTGTATTATTTCCCGTGCCCGTAGAAGGCTCAGTCGGCTTCCAGTTCTTCGTGGCGTTATATAGCTTCAGCTTAGTTTTGGCACCTACAATGCCATCAGACTTCATTCCGAATTTCCATTGAAACCATGTTACTGCATTCTTTGTTTTTGGCCCAAAATGACTGTCTATTTTTCCGGCATAATAACCTAAATGCTTTAATCGTCCCTGCAATTCATAGACATCCTGACCTGTGGACCCAAGTTTAATGGGTGTTGTACTGAAAGCCGGCAAGGCTTCTTCGTCAGGATTATTTAACTCGTGGACAAATGACGCAGCAGCACTTTGCTTGGTCTGAACAATGCCATTCCCCTTGAAAAACGTTCCTGCAAACGGCGCGGCAGCAAGTGCAAGAGTTAAAGCAGCAAATATCCACATCTTTTGTTTCTTCATAGGGTTCGCTCTACCTTTCTTTTGTAAGTTCTGCATGGATGGCTAAAGTTATTATGACGACTGTCAGCGCATCCTATGCATTACTAAAAAAGAAGAAATAGCTTTTCATTGTAATTGAGAATAATTATCAACTATAATCGGAATAAGAAAAACATGGAGTTGATATGAATCATGAATTTAAAGGACCACATTTTACTGTGGAACCACGCATTAATTGAAATTATAGATATACGTCATACTTCTCAACATTACAGTGATATATATTCTCTTAATGTTCAGTTGGATTATATTGTTAATGCATTACTAGCTGCACCAAGAGTCAAATAATTAGTCATTTTATAAAAAGAAGCTGCCCCAAAGCCATAGAATGGCTAATCAGGGTAGCTTCCTTTTTATAGTATAGTCCAAGCAGCAGGGGTCGTTTACACTTCTTCAGCATGAGTAAGGGGCCGTTCCCAAGTAGTACGAACTACTTGGAGACGACCCCTTTTTTACTGTCTATTGAAGGCTAAAACTGACTTGTCCAGCTTAAGAACTGATCTTGTTATGCTGATACTGCTCAAGTGATACAAGCACCTCACGTGGCTTGCTGCCCTCGTAAGGCCCTATTACCCCACGAGCCTCCATAGAATCAATCAAACGGGCTGCACGGGTGTAACCAACCCTCATCCGGCGCTGTAGCAGCGAGACTGAAGCCTGCTTCGCTTCAAGCACGATCGTAACGGCCTGCTCATATAATTCATCCTGCGGTTCCTGATCTTCAGAAATTGTGTCATCAACCTCTGGAACAATGGAATCGTCATATTCTGCTTCCCCTTGACTGCTGACATATTGAACGATCGTCTCAACCTCCTGATCGCTCATAAAGGCACCCTGTACACGAATCGGTTTAGAAGCCCCCATCGGTAAGAACAGCATGTCTCCCCGACCCAACAGCTTCTCCGCACCTGGCATATCCAGAATGGTGCGTGAGTCTACATTGGAAGATACGCCGAAAGCGATACGAGATGGAATATTAGCCTTAATCAAACCTGTAATGACATCTACGGAAGGACGCTGAGTAGCGATAATTAGATGAATACCTGCTGCACGCGCCATCTGTGCAAGTCGACAGATAGCATCCTCTACATCGTTAGCGGCAACCATCATCAAATCCGCAAGCTCGTCCACAATAACAACGATATACGGAAGGATAGCAGCCGGATTCTCTGCCATCAGCTTATTATAGCCTTCCATGTTGCGCGTTCCCGATTTGGAGAAGAGTTCATACCTTTTCTCCATCTCCACAACGATCTTCTTCAAAGCTAAACTCGCCCGCTTCGGATCGGTAACCACTGGAGCCAAAAGATGCGGAATCCCATTATAGACATTCAGTTCCACCATCTTCGGGTCCACCATCAGGAATTTAACTTCATCGGGTTTAGCTTTGTATAAAATGCTCGTAATAATCCCGTTAATACAAACCGATTTACCAGAACCCGTTGCACCAGCCACCAATAAATGGGGCATCTTCGCTAAATTACCGATAATCGTCTGACCCGAAATGTCACGTCCAAAAGCAATCGATAATCTGGATTCAGCTTCCTGGAAGATCTGTGTCTCCATAACTTCACGCATGGTTACAATAGACACTTCAGAATTCGGTACCTCTATCCCAATGGCTGATTTACCCGGAATTGGCGCCTCCATACGTATATCTTTGGCTGCAAGAGCAAGCGCAATGTCATCCGTCAGATTAACAATACGGCTAACTTTGACACCAATATCCGGCTGAATCTCATACCGTGTAACCGCTGGACCTCTAACTACTTCGAGAACCTTTGCTCTTACACCGAAGCTCTCTAGGGTAGCTTCAAGCTTACGGGCGGTCTGCATATAATCATTCTGATCTCCCGCTTTGCCGCTGTTGTTAGGTTTGGCTAGAAGTCGGAAAGATGGTAACTTATAAGGTTTTGGTGGAGGTGGTGCCGGAGCAGCAGGAATGATCTTTCCATCAGGAGTGGCGCTTAGCAATCCATCCAAGTCTATAGTCACATTCTCCTCAGGCTCATCTGAAGGCTGTTGATTAACAGGATTAGCCCCAGCAACAGGAGCTTTGACGGCAACACCACGAGCCGCAGGAGAGAATTCACTCCATTCCTCCCGATCTTCCTCATTCAGCCCTTCTGAGCGGATATGCTCAAAGAAGTCGCGAATAATTGGAGTCACAGGTTCCATATCCATATCTGCATTATCAAAATCATGATGAATATCCTCAAGCGGAGTCACACGACTATCTACTGAAAGCCCAGAAATGATCGGACCGTGCGAAGCACTTGATACAATTGGACCTTGATCATCATCCTCAGAATCGGCTTCCGCCTCTGAACGGGTGGACCCTGAGAACCAACCGGATATTTTTTTCAATAGAACAGGTTGCTTGCGATTAGGTAAATATCGATCGTCCTCTTCCTCTTCGTCATCTTCGTCATAGACGGGCTGCTTCACTGGCCGAGTCTTTGCGGGTGCGGCTGCTTTGGAAGGTCTAGCAGCTACTGGGACTGCCTTCGGACGGTTTGCCGCATGGAGACGAATCCCCTCCACAAACTTAACCGTACGAACTCGCAAAAGAGTAATAATCTCTACATAGGAGAGATTTGTAATTAACATAAAGCTGATGGCAAGCATAACGATCATGAGCAGCTTAGCTCCCAGACTACCAAAGAGCCACAGCAGCGCAGCATACTCCAATCCGCCGATATATCCACCACTTATATCCTTACCCAGCATATAGACATTACTATTGTTAACGCCGGGCGAAAGAGATCCCGAAAGATCATTATGTATTTGTGTCATCACGTTGCCAGGATGGAGCAAGGACAACGGGCCAAGCTTCTGCTCCATTGCAGAAATAGTGCTCATAAGGCACATGGATAGCAGTAGCAGAAGCACGCCTGTATGTCGACTGTTCCAAGAAGAAGGCCATCTTCGATGGATCATAACCATAAGCCCATAAAAAATACCAATAAGCGGCAACACAAAATAAAATCTCCCTAATAAATAACCCGCCATACTTGAAAGTGACCGCCCTACCGCCGCTTCACCGGACAGAGCAATAACGGATATCGTTATTAGTAAAATTCCGTAAATTTCATATTTTAAAACGCTGCCGAGCAGCGCTTTTTTCTTTTTCTTTTTTCGTTTAGCCACGCCAGCCACCCCCGGAACAACATTATACCATATAATGGCGTGGCGTACCTATGTTCTCTTTTGTCAAAAAATGAATCTTTATGTTAACGTAATTATCGCTCCAGGAGAGAACGACGGATCCAAATATCGCTCCAAAGGACAATCCAGCAATCGTACTATGCGCGCGCGTCCTTCCTCCATCGGCTCAACCTGCATGAGCATCCCCTGAACACTTACTTCTCGCGTTGTAGCGTAATTATTAAATGCCCCCT
This sequence comes from Paenibacillus pseudetheri, assembly GCF_924513355.1. Classification (NCBI taxonomy): domain Bacteria; kingdom Bacillati; phylum Bacillota; class Bacilli; order Caryophanales; family Paenibacillaceae; genus Paenibacillus; species Paenibacillus pseudetheri. The sequence goes on along the minus strand of NZ_CAKMAB010000010.1, from coordinate 84,940 downwards.
CCCACACCTGTTCCATCGACATTATCGTGTAGAGTGTCATTGCGTAAGCCCTCCCGAAATCGCTGCTGTAGGCGCAGCAGAGAAATCTCCACCAATCATGCGGTTAAGATGCGTTAAAGCAGCTCCGATTCCGCCCACCTCATCCATGAGACCATATTTAACGGCGTCTAACCCCCCAACGGCTGTTCCAATATCACGATTGAGCTCACCCGTCTTAAACATGAGGTCACGGAACTGTTCTTCAGAAATCCGAGAATGAGAAGTAACGAATTTTACTACACGCTCCTGCATTTTTTCCATGTATTCGAACGTCTGTGGCACTCCAATTACTAAACCATTCATACGAATCGGATGTATCGTCATTGTTGCACTTTCCGCAATAATTGAATACGTAGAGGATACAGCGATCGGAACACCAATACTATGGCCCCCTCCAATGACTACCGTTACCGTTGGTTTAGAGAGTGAAGAAATCATTTCGGCAATCGCTAGACCAGCTTCTACATCTCCACCAACAGTATTTAAAATAATCAGCAGACCTTTAATATTCTTATTCTGTTCAGCTGCCACCAGCTGGGGAATGATATGTTCGTATTTTGTCGTTTTGTTCTGAGGAGGCATTACAATATGGCCTTCAATCTGACCGATGATCGTTATGCAAAAGATATCCGGTTCTCCGGTTGGAACCGCTGTTTGTCCAAGCTCTTTAAGTGCACCCATTGTAGTGGGCGGCATATTTTCATTTGTATTTGGATTTCCCTCTTGTGGTATAACTTCCTCATTCTTTGCTCCATTTGATCCATTCATGTAGTTCATCTTCGCAGCTCTCCCTTTTCTTATGCAGCTCTGGTCTGCAATAGCCTTACTAACTCTTTCATTAGTATGACATTTCAGGGCCCTGCATTATGCAACCCTCTCCTCATGATGTGAATATAAACAATACAAAAACCCCTTTTCCCGTAGAAACCGTCCAATATTTCCGGGGAAAAGGGGCCAATGCCCAAGCTATATATTTATTTAAGGAGAGTTCTCCTTACACTTCCATGATAATTGGCAAAATCATCGGTCTACGACGCGTTTGCTCATATAAGAAACGACCGAGTGAATCTTTTACGCTTGTTTTAAGCGATGCCCACTCATTTACTTTCTCACTCATCAGGCGCTGAAGTGTACTGGAAACAATTCGGTTCGCTTCGTCAAGCAGTCCTTCGGACTCACGAACATAAACGAAACCTCGAGAAATGATGTCAGGTCCGGAGACAATCGCACCATTCTGTTTGCTTAGTGTAACCACGACAACCAAAATACCATCTTGAGACAGCAACTTACGGTCACGCAATACAATATTACCTACATCACCTACACCCAGACCGTCAATCAATACGTTACCAGCCGTTACTTTACCAGCTTTACGAGCAGCACCGCCTTGAATTTCCACAATCTCACCGATTTCAGTGATGAAAATGTTCTGAGACTCTACGCCAACGGATTCTGCCAAAAGTGCATGTTTGCGTTGCATACGGTATTCACCGTGAATTGGAATGAAATATTTTGGTTTCATCAGGTTAAGCATAAGCTTAAGCTCTTCCTGGCTACCGTGACCGGATACGTGAACGCCAGAATTGGAACCGCTATAAATTACGTTAGCGCCAAGACGGAACAATTCATCAATGGTACGACCTACATATTTCTCGTTACCTGGTACCGGTGTTGCTGCAATAATAACAGTATCACCTGGCAAAATATCTACTTTACGATGACTGGAACGTGCCATACGGGTCAATGCGGACATTGGCTCGCCTTGGGATCCTGTGCAAAGAACAACGACACGGTTCGCTGCCATTCTGTTCATTTCTTCAGGCTCGATCAGCATACCGTCAGGTACGTTCAGATATCCAAGCTCAGAAGCGATGGATACAACGTTTACCATACTACGGCCAATTACTGTAATCTTACGACCTGTGGATTCTGCTGCATTAACCACTTGTTGAATACGGTGCACATTGGAAGCAAAAGTTGCTACAACGACACGTTGTTCAGCTTTGCGGAAAATGTCTTCCAGAACGATACCGACATTTTTCTCAGATGGGGTAAAGCCTGGTTTCTCAGCATTCGTACTATCCGACAAAAGAGCAAGCACGCCCTTCTGACCAATTTCAGCCATCCGATGCAGATTTGCAAATTGACCGTTGACTGGAGTGTGGTCAAATTTGAAATCTCCCGTATGAACTACGTTACCTTCCGGTGTTTCTATGCACACACCGACGGAATCAGGAATACTGTGATTGGTTCTGAAGAAAGTAACTTTGAGCGAACTTCCCAGTTGAATTTCTGAATCTTCATTGATCAGAATTCGTTTGGTGTCACCCAGTAAGTTTGCTTCCTTCAATTTGTTTTCTACAAGGCCTAATGTAAGTCTTGTTCCGTAAACCGGAACATTCAAATTCTTCAGGACATATGGGAGACCACCGATGTGATCCTCGTGTCCGTGGGTAAGTACAATTCCTCTTACCTTGTCACGGTTCTCTGTCAAATAAGAGATATCAGGAATTACAATATCAATACCGAGCATATCTTCTTCCGGGAACTTAAGTCCCGAATCCACGACTACAATGTCAGCTCCATATTGAATGACATACATGTTTTTCCCGATTTCTCCGACTCCGCCCAATGCGAAAATCATCAATTTATCGTTGTTGTTTTTTTTGGACAAATGAATCTAACCCTCCTATGATGTTGGACGTCATACTTTTATTGGTAAATATTGAACTTCGATTATTTCAGCGGCGCTGAACACATTCTTCAAACAGCTGATAGCTTCCTAAATTAACAAGGATATTCCTGATATCTGCAAAATGCGCAATGCGAAAGCTCCCGATTCCGGGCAGTAAAGTTCATATTGAAGCGGACAAATGCCGTCAAAATTCACTGTCGCGCCCCTCGCGCGAAGACATTTCAATCATTTACACAGACTCATCTTGGGACCTATCCTGTCTCACAATGTGTACCATTGACGGAAGATTACCGCATATTTAATTTTAACCGCACCCAGTCACTTAAGATCATTATACATGATTTTTTTGGCAAAAGACAAGTCACCCAATCTCGTATCCAAATTCTTTCCTTAAATGTGACCCATTATTTTAGCAAAATATAATAAATATAAAAACCGGCTCTCCACAGGAGAAGCCGGTTTAAACACTAGAATATCATTGATCAGCACTTAGTGAAAAAGTGCCTCAATAAAGGCCGCCTCAGCTTCTGTAGGTGAAATAAGCGGCAATCTGACGCCTCCAACAGGCAGACCTTTCAGACTTAAAGCATATTTGACCGCTGAAGGATTCGGTAAAGGTTGTGGACATTCGAACAATCCTTTGAAAATAGGGAACAATTGCCGATGTATCTTTCCCGCTCGCTGAACATTTCCTGAGGTGTATGCATAGATCATTTCTGACATCTGTGCACCAACCACATGACTAGCTACACTGATAATTCCGTATCCTCCTACGGCTAGACTAGCTAAGCCCGCAGAATCATCACCAGTATATACACGGAAGTCATCGGAACACGCTGAAGCGATAAGTGTTACTTGATCGACAGATGCACATTCTTTTGTCGCAACAATATTCGGAATTTCAGCAAGTCGAAGGGTTGTGTCCACGCTCATACTTACACCCGTACGACCGGGAACATTATACAGCATGACTGGCAATGAAGTCTCCGAAGCAATCGCAGAAAAATGCTGAAAGAGCCCTTCCTGATTAGGCTTATTGTAATAAGGAACGACCAAAAGCACGCCATCCACACCTATTTTCTCCGCTTCCTTTGTCAGGTGAATAGAGTGCTTCGTGTTATTACTGCCTGTTCCAGCAATAATTTTACAGCGGCCATTCGCCTTCTCTAGTACAAAAGAAAACAGCTGCAGTTTCTCCTCATCACTTAACGTTGGAGATTCCCCGGTTGTGCCACAGACAACCAATGCCTCTGATTTCTGTTCCTCAATTAAATAATCGACAAGCTGTGAAGTTACATCCCAGTTGATTTCTCCATCCCCGTCAAAGGGGGTTACCATGGCTGTTATTAATCTTCCGAAATCCACTTTGAATTCCTCCTTGTCAGCGATGCAATTCAAACATAGCATGCAGCGAACGCAGGGACTGCACCATATCCTCTTTCTTCACCAGCACCCAAATCGTTGTATTCGAATCTGCGGATTGGAGAATCTGAATATTTTGTGAGCTAAGTGCCTCAACGATACGAGCCATAATACCAGGCACACCATTAATTCCGCCACCGATAACGGAAACTTTTGCGCAACCTGATAGACTCTTAGGACGCAAGCCCAATTGCTGAAGAACAGAGATGGCCTTTTCTGATTTGTCATCGAACACAGTATAAAGAGCTTCAGTAGGTGTTACATTAATAAAATCAACGCTTATTCCATTGTCGGCCATACTTTTAAAAATTTGAAGTTGAACGCCCGTACCATTTCCATCTGGACACTCCACAGAAATCTGTGTGACGTTGCTGACATAAGCAATCCCTGTTACGAAGCGGTCTACAATGCCGCCAGACTGAATGTCGTTGAACCCTTCAGGATTCGTAACCAGCGTACCTTCATTCTCAGAAAACGTTGAACGAACACGTACTGGAATTTGTGCCTGCATCGCAATCTCAACCGCACGTGGATGGATCACTTTTGCTCCCTGATGAGCCATATTACAAATTTCTGTATAGCTAACATACGTTAGCGGTTTTGCATCTTCAACGATCCGCGGATCTGCTGTAAGAATCCCGTTAACATCTGTATAGATATCAACCATATCTGCATGAAGGGCAGCACCCAGTGCAGTCGCAGAGGTGTCACTTCCTCCACGGCCCAAAGTCGTCAAATCACCAGCTTCAGTCTGTCCTTGGAACCCTGTCACTATAACTACTTTATCTTCACGCAGTTCACGAAGAATACGTTCAGGACGTACATCTAGAATTCTTGCATTGCCATAGTTGCTATCTGTCATAAAACCAGCCTGAGCCCCCGTTAATACCGTAGAAGCAATCCCTTCATTCTCCAGCAGGCCACAAAGAGTAGTAGCAGAGATAATCTCTCCACAGCACATCAAGAGATCCTTCTCACGCTCTGGGAGCGAATCTCCATTCTGAACAGCCCAATCCAGCAGAGTATCTGTTGCATAAGGTTCTCCGCGTCTGCCCATTGCCGAAACGACAATGACCAAACTATAGCCGCTAGCGAGCTCCCGTTTGACATTACGAATGACGTGCTCTCTAGCTTGTGGTGTTGAAAGTGATGTTCCTCCGAATTTTTGTACCAGAATACCCATGTATAATTCCTCCATTATTGTCAAAGCAAACACACTAATCGTTCGTAAACAGAACTCATTTCGTTTCTAATGAGAAATTCATTTACAGTACGTAAGCTTATTTCTTAAGTAATTTTCTTTTATTTTGAAAAATGGTTGTACCGCCCTCGGAAAGAGGACGGTAGCAGTAATGCTTATATTTTTTGGTAGCAATGATCTCAGCTATGGGTTTAGCAGATCTTGGCTTTGAGCGCTAACTATTGATTAAGAAGTAGCTCCGACCAAGGCGGCATTTAACTTCTCATTGCTCATTTAGTGCATCTCCCCTTTTATTGTCCGCAACTAGCTCCACCGATCCCGCCCTATTTTAGACGGAATGAAACTTTTCAATAATCATCGGCTGTAGTTGTTTACCTTGCAAAGCGGCATAGCAAGCTTCTGGGATAAGATCCATACGCGCTACTAACGAATTAGGTTTACCCTCAGGATTATCCTGTCCGAATGGCACAAAATAAATATATTTAGCCACTAGAAGCTTTGCAATATTTGCGGCATTAAGACCTAAGCCATCATTGGTAGATATCGCGAGAACAAGTGGACGTCCATTGCGCATCTGCGATTTTGCAGCCATAAGCACTGGACTATCGGTCATGGCATTTGCCAATTTACTCGTTGTATTTCCAGTGCAAGGTGCTATCGTCAGCACATCCAGCAGCTTGGAAGGACCCAGCGGTTCCGCTTCAACAATTGTAGAAATGATATCATTACCTGTTATATCTTTCAACTGTTTTAGCCAATTTTGCGATGTTCCAAAGCGGGTGTCGGTGCCTAGTACGGATGCTGAAACTATGGGCACTACGTTTGCTCCTCCATCTACGAAGCGTTGAATTTGCGGCATTACCTCCGCAAATGTGCAGTGAGATCCGGTAATCGCATACCCTACTGTTTTTCCGTGCCAATCCATTTTATTCGTCCCCCTTGATTAAAGCCTCGTCCGATATTGACTGAACCAGCGCATTTGCCATAATAATCCCAGCGCTTTTAGGAGCTACAATGCCAGGGAGTCCAGGAGCCAGCATCGCTTTAATTCCTCTTTTCTCAGCATACCGAAAGTCACATCCACCCGGAGCAGAAGCCAGGTCGACAATTAAGCAATGCGGTGAGATACGTGAGAGTACTTGTGCGGTGATGATCATACTTGGAATCGTATTAAATATCAGATCAACATCCGGCACATGAAGCAACAGTTCATTGGTCATAAACGGCTTCCAGCCCATTTCCTCAGCACGTGCATAATGTTCCTGTTTTCTAACTCCGGCTTTAACACTAGCACCCAATCCTTGTAGACTTCTTGCCATTGTAAAACCCGTTCTGCCCAAACCCAGTACCATCGATTTGGAACTATGAATGGTAAAATCCGTGTTCTGTATGGCCATAACCAGTGCCCCTTCCGCGGTTGGGATGGAGTTGTAGATGGCTACATCATCACGATTAAGCAATTCAATTAACTTTAACGAATGCTTGGCGCACATGCCGCGTAAGTAGCTTTTAGCCATACCGCTATACACCAAACAATGGGGTGGCAGAGCAGCAAAATGTTCTTCCAAGAGCATCAAGCGTTCAGAAGAAAATAAAGCACTGATATTCCCTTCATCATCACAACCAACCGTAGGCAACACTAATACGTCTGCATTACTAAGCAGCTCTACCGTCATCTGTTCCAGGCTCACCCCTGGGCAAGGGGCTTCCCATTTATCGAACCCGGCAGCGCTTACCGTCGCATCCAATTCCACACATTTCCGAATCACTTCAAGCTGTCTCGCGTCCCCGCCCAGGAACACGATCCTGACGCCAGTAAGCATAGGGATGACGCTCCTTTCAACATACACTATCGACTATAGAGCATCTTATGCTGGGCATTCTTAATGGGTGAAAAGCGGAGAAGAATTACCATGCAGGCTTAAATACGAAACTTATAAATCGTCATATTTAAACGAAAAAAAGCTCGCAAATCACGCCGATTAGGCATAAATTCGCAAGCTTTTTAATAAGTCATATTATTTGCCCGTGTGACCGAAGCCTCCGGCTCCACGTTCTGTTTCGGATAAAGTATCTACTTCAACCAAAGTGACTACTGGAACCGCTTGAAATACCATTTGGGCAATACGCTCATTACGAGCGATAGCAAATGGCTCTTGCCCTAGATTAATCAACAACACTTTGATCTCTCCACGATAATCAGCATCAATCGTTCCAGGTGTGTTCAAACACGTAATCCCATGCTTTAAGGCTAGTCCACTTCGTGGACGAATCTGAGCTTCTAATCCGTCTGGCATAGCTAGTGATATGCCTGTGGGAATTAATGCACGTTCTCCAGGTGCAAGCACGACTTCGCTTTCAACTGCGGCATAAAGATCATACCCGGAAGCCTGTTCTGACATTTTACAAGGAAGATTAACATCCTCGTTTCCAGCTAGTTTATTGATTTGTACGTAATAAGACAAGATCATCTCTCCTAACATTTGCAATAGCTTTATCTGTTGAACCTACCATCGCTAAAGAAAGCTGCTCAGCAAACATATTATCAAGCACACTGTTGATATTGTCCATCGTTACTAACTGAATCTTGGCAATCATATCGTCTAATGTGTTATGTTTTCCGAGCATAAGTTCATTTTTTCCAATCCGATTCATCCGGCTACTAGTGCTTTCCAGACTAAGAATAAGGCTACCTTTAAGCTGCTCCTTGCCTTTTCTCAGTTCATCTTCACTAAGGCCCTTAGTAGCAAGTTCGTACATCATTTCCTTAATTAGCTCCGTTACATCCTTGGTTTGCTTCGGTGCTGTTCCAGCATAGACCGTGAACAAACCAGAATCCGCTTGAGAACTGTGGTATGAATATACAGAGTAGGCTAGTCCACGTTTTTCACGAATCTCTTGGAACATCCGTGAGCTCATACCGCCACCAATGGCATTATTAATAAGCACCATAGCATATTGCAATGGGTCGCCAGAGCGGACCCCTGGTAAGGAAAGGCAGATATGATTCTGTTCTGTTTTTTTGCGGTGAAACAACAAGTCCCCATAATAATCCGGTGGAGTCAGCGGCGCAGATGTGCCATGATTAGCAAAAGAACCAAAATGCTGCTCCAGCAGCTCAATCAGTCCATCGCTAATGTTCCCCGCTACACTAATTACCGTATTCTCAATCGTATACTGCTCCTTCATGTAGGCACGAAGATCTTCCGGCTTCATCTCCATCAGCCGTTCCTTTAAGCCAAGGATAGAATACGCAAGCGGATGATCCTTGTAAGCAGCAGCACACATCAAATCATGCACAAGATCGTCTGGTGTATCCTCGCACATAGAAATTTCTTCAAGGATGACATTTTTTTCTTTCTCCAGCTCTTCAGCATCCATACGTGAACGGAAGAACATATCTGCCAGCACATCTACTGCGATAGGCAGATGCTCATCCAGTACTTTTGCATAATAGCAAGTATATTCCTTTGAGGTAAACGCATTTACATTGCCGCCAATAGCATCGAACTGCTCAGCAATATCCTTAGCACTATATCGGTCCGTACCTTTAAAAAGCATATGCTCTACAAAATGGGATATCCCGTTGTTTCCAGGGTGTTCATTCCGCGAACCTGTCTTCACCCAGATTCCAAATGAAACGGACCGGCCGGTCGGAATTTTTTCCATCACTACTCGTAATCCATTGGATAATACTATTTTTTCCACTTCAAGTCCTCCTGGCAATAGCCATGTTCTATCTAAATTAATACACGCGCCTATAATCCTACCAGAAATAGATCACTCACTCAACATCAGAGGGGATTAGACGGTCCGCTGACAGCGTTTGGCTAACTGTTCCTAGCTGTAACCCTTTTGCCTTTATCCCGTGTATCATGGCCTTCAGCGCCTTGGAGGATGAGGCAGTAGGATGCATTAGAACAAGTGTGCCGGCTTCAGCTTTGCTTGTGATTTTGGCAACTATAGATTCAGGAGAAGGATTGCGCCAATCCACCGTATCTACAGTCCACAGTACGGTCTTTAATCCCAAGCTGCTAGCGATTTCTACTGTCTCTTGATCGAAATCACCAGATGGAGGCGCGAACCATTTATTAGTGACTCCAAGTGACTCCTTTAACAGCTTTTGCGTTTTCTCAATTTCTACGGTAGCCCGTGCTCGACTTAATGTACTCATATTGGGGTGGGTATAGGCATGATTCTCCATCTCATGACCACGCTTTAACATTTCTGTAGCAAGTTCTGGATTCTTACTCAGCCAGCTTCCATCCAGAAAAAATGTAACTTTCACGTTCTCATCATCCAAAGTATCCAGCATTGGCACGATATACTGATTCCCCCAAGCCACATTAATCATCAGTGATACCATTGGTTTCGCCGGATTTCCGCGATATATAGGTTCTGCTCCCAGTTCATTTAGCGATACTTTTGGTTCGATCTGCCGATACACTAACTTTATAGGTTCTTTTGGTGCCAAAAGAGCATTCCGATAGGTACTCTCTACATCAATCTCAAGACCGTTATAGCCCGGAATGGCTTTCCACACCCGGTCAACCACTGCATCCACTGGAGGTGCATTTAGCTTTGCTGCGGCGGTCTCAATCCTCAGACGAAGGTCGTTGTTCACCGCCTTAGGGATATCCATCCACACCGCAAGATCATCCTGCGGCTTCAAGTGCGCAAGCATGTCCTTGACTGGCCCCTGTGTGCTACCAAATCCTATCACGATTGCTACACAAGCAACCACTAATGCCACTTTTTCCGTCTTCATGACGAATTCCTCCCCGGTAGAAACGAATTTTGGTTCGTTCCACACGATTACAAAGATACTTTGTCCCAATCTATGAGACAAGGGAGGAATTTATGTCATGAACAGATATAAGACTACTAGATAGGAATGCTTGATCCAGCAGCTGTCCAATTTCGTTCATATAAAAAAAGAGCCAGAACGCAAATCGCTTCTGTCTCTTTTTATAATGAAATTAGCTCCCTTTAACAAAGGTTATAGCTAAAATCAAACTTATGCTTTAGCTCCAGTTTCCGAAGTCAACACCGCTTTACGAGACAGGTTAACCCGGCCTTGTGGATCGATCTCGGTAACTTTAACGGTAATGGTGTCACCAATAGCAACAACATCTTCTACCTTAGCTACACGCTCAGTGGACAATTGGGAAATGTGCACCAATCCGTCTTTGCCCGGAATAAGTTCTACAAATGCACCAAATTTCTCAATACGTCTAACTGTACCCACATAGATTTCTCCGACTTGTACTTCACGCACAAGACCTTCGATAATCGAACGAGCCTTTTGGATCATTTCTTCATCTGAAGAACCGATAAATACACGACCATCTTGTTCGATGTCGATTTTCACGCCGGTTTCTTCAATAATTTTATTGATAATTTTACCACCAGCACCGATAACATCACGGATTTTGTCCGGATTGATGTTGATAATAATGATTTTTGGAGCATATTTGGACAGATTAGGTCTTGGCGCAGAAATCGCTTCATTCATTTTGTCCAAGATGAACAGACGGCCTTCTTTAGCCTGCTGAAGTGCATCCTGAAGAATGTTGCGGTCGATACCGGCAATCTTAATGTCCATTTGAATAGCTGTAACACCTTCTGCAGTACCAGCTACCTTGAAGTCCATATCTCCGAGATGATCTTCCATACCTTGAATATCCGTCAGGATGGAGACATGCTCTCCGTCTTTGATCAGACCCATTGCTACACCTGCTACTGGTGCTTTGATTGGCACACCAGCGTCCATCATAGCCAGAATGCTTGCACAGATACTTGCCTGGGAAGTAGAACCGTTAGATTCAATTGCTTCTGATACTAGACGAATCGTGTACGGGAATTCAGTTTCACTAGGAATAACCTTGGATAATGCACGTTCTCCAAGTGCTCCATGACCGATTTCACGACGTCCTGGTGCTCTAAGTGGACGAGCTTCCCCTACGCTGAACGGCGGGAAGTTGTAATGATGCATGAAACGTTTCGTTTCAGTAGGATCGATTCCGTCGAGGATTTGCACATCACCCAGAGCTCCAAGGGTACAAACGCTAAGGATTTGTGTTTGTCCACGTGTGAACAGACCGGAACCGTGTGTACGCGGCAACAGGCTTGTATCGCATTCAATCGGACGGATTTCATCAAGTTTACGTCCATCTGGACGAACCTTATCATGCGTGATTAGACGTCTTACTTCATCCTTCACGATATCATGCAGGACTTCTTTAACATCTTTCAGAAGCTCGGGTGCTTCTATGTACTTCTCTACGAAATACGCAACCGCTTCATCATTAACGACATCAATCGCTTCCTGACGCGCATGTTTTTCAGCAACTTTAACGGCTTCCACCAGACGAGCCTCAGCAAATGCACGGACCTCAGTATTCACTTCAACATTCACTGCATGCAGTTTCACAGCCATTTTTTCTTTACCAGCCATTTTGACCAGTTCTTCAATGGTTGCAACGATCTTGCGGATTTCATCATGACCGAACATAATCGCTTCGAGCATCACATCTTCCGTCACTTCGTTCGCTTCTGCTTCAACCATCATGATTGCTTCCTTCGTTCCAGCAACCACTACATAAACATCACTGATTGCTTGCTGAGCCATATCCGGATTGATCACAAACTCTCCATTAATCCGACCTACAGCAACGCCGCCGATGGGTCCATCAAAAGGCACATCGGAAATACTAAGTGCAGCTGAAGTACCGATCATAGCAGCAATATCTGGTGCGCAGTCCTGATCCACACTCATAACCATGTTCAATACCTGAACATCGTTACGGAATCCTTCAGGGAACAATGGTCTGATTGGACGGTCTGTCAAACGGCTTGACAGAATCGCTTTCTCACTCGGTCTACCTTCCCGTTTAATAAATCCGCCAGGAATTTTACCTACTGCATATAATCTTTCCTCATAGTTAACTGTAAGCGGGAAAAAATCCAGATCCTTAGGCTCTTTCGAAGCCGTAACGGTACATAATACCGAAGTATCCCCATAACGCACCATAACGGCTGCGTTTGCTTGTTTAGCTAGGCGGCCCGTTTCCAGCACAAGGCGTCTTCCGCCTAGCTGCATTTCTACACGTTTTTCCATAAATACCTCCTTGAATAGTAGTAGACCCGCAGTCAAATATAGCAGGTTCACATATCGATCTAATGAATCGGAAAGGCTTGTCCCTAAGGTATGTAGCCTGTTCTGTATACATATAAGAAGAAACGGCTAAGTCTTACAGATGATGTAAAGTGGCCGTTTTTACGAATAATCTCATCAGTCTTGCTATAAGTTTTCCCTAAATTCTCAAAAAGCAACCCAGCTGTCCCGCTGTCGCTCCGAGAAGGACATACGGTATACAACCAGGCTGCTTTAAGGGTTATCTTATGGAAAATTAACGACGCAATCCCAGTCTTTCGATCAGGGCGCTGTAACGTCTGATGTCTTTGTTTTTCAAATACGCCAGAAGTTTACGACGTTGTCCAACCATTTTCAACAATCCGCGACGGGAGTGATGATCTTTCTTGTGCGTACGCAAGTGGTCAGTCAAATTAACGATGTTCTCCGTTAGGATAGCAACTTGCACCTCAGGGGATCCAGTATCGGATTCGTGAGTTTTGTGCTCGTCGATCAATTGATGTTTACGTTCTTGAGTTAATGCCATCCTGTTCACCTCCTTCAATATAATCGCCACTAGCCTCGTCACCGTCGGTGAGAACGAGCAACCAAGCTAAGGTTATGATGCTGTAAGCCAGCAACGTTAATTAGTATAGCATCTCCATTAACAAAAGTAAACGGCTTGTCCGGGATGACTATAGATTATAGCCCAATATCTTCTTAGCGGTTTCTGCATCTTCACCGATTTGAGTGATCAATGCACCAATGGATTCGAATTTTCGCTCAGGACGAATGAAAGATACTAATTCTACCTTGAGCTCTTGATCATACAAATCACCTTCGAAGTCAAACAGATGAACCTCAAAGCTTGGAGTCAATACACCCTCATGAAAGGTAGGTTTAACACCCACATTCATGACCCCGTACAAAACTTTATCCTTATAAAAGACTCGGACCGCATATACACCTTTAGTCGGAATGACAAAATGAGCACTGAGCTTCAAATTCGCCGTTGGAAAACCAATTGTGCGACCTCTCTTCTCACCATGACCCACTTCACCACGCAGATAATAGCAACGTCCGAACCAAGAGTTTGCCAACTCTAAATCCCCAGTTTGGAGACTTTTTCGAATGCCGGAACTGCTGACCTTCTCTCCATCCAGCAGAAAAGGTGGAGCAACCTCTACATTCATAACACCTTCACCCAGCTTGCGAAGCATCTCAACATCGCCTTCACCTTGATAACCAAAACGAAAGTCAAAGCCGACAACTGCAGTTACAATATGTAGCGGCAAAAGCATAACAGAGACAAAATTCTGTGGACTCACACGGGAAAGCTGCTCGTTAAATTCAATAACATATAAGATATCGACACCCAGACTAGCAAGAATCTCCTGCTTCTCTACGGGTGGCGTCAAGTACCCTTCATAATTACCCTTACCCATAACATCTTTAGGATGGGGATGAAATGTAAGGACTGCGGCCGGTACACCCTGTTTACGGGCTAGCGCCACAGCGGATGTAATGACGCTAGCATGTCCACGATGCAATCCGTCAAACTGCCCTAGAGCAGCCACTTGAGGCTGAGCCCACTCTGCAGCAGTCTCCGGAGACATCGGATAGGTTAACGTTACGGTTCTCACGCTGTTTCTCACCTACAATTCACTTGGTAAAATTGATTTAAGCTTGTGCAAACACCTTCACTGGAGCAATCGCACCTGTATCTTCCAACTCATAAATGCCAAGAAATCCACCTTGAAGATCGTATAACCGAAAGTGACTGTTCGTCTTCACCTCTGGAGCAATAAATCGTGATGACAAACGCTGTCCCTGCAAAGCTGCCTTCTTTTTCTCATCCATTACAGTGTGCTTTGGCATATGAGAAATGGCTTCATCTGCAGCGATTAAATGATCTTCCAATGTTCCGGCTTCTTTGTGAGTCGCAATATCCTCTAGCGTAAGACAATGACTAGCAGAGATCCCTGCCGACATCGTTCTCTCTAACTTCACCATCACACCCGGCAGTCCAAGTGCTCGTCCGATATCGACACAGAGAGTACGAATGTATGTCCCCTTAGAGCAAAGCACCCGGAATGTGATATCGGGATGATTGCCTTCCCAAGTCATATCCGTCATTTCAATTTCATAAATCTCTACTTCACGGCTTTTACGTTCAACGGTTTTACCTTCTCTTGCCAACTCATAAAGACGTTTGCCGTCAACTTTAACCGCAGAGTACATCGGTGGAACCTGAGAAATAACCCCTTTAAATGAAGCAAGCACGGATAGAATCTCTTCTTCAGTTACATGCACCTCATCTACAGTTTCTATAATGGTCCCAGTTAAGTCCTCAGTATCACTGGACATCCCCAGTCTCAATGTTGCCACATATTCTTTGGGCAACTCCTGAATATACTCCACGACACGAGTAGCACGGCCCAGACAAAGAGGTAGCACACCTGTTACCTGTGGATCAAGCGTTCCCGTATGTCCGATCCGTTTCATGCCGAGAATACGACGCGCCTTGGCCACAACATCATGTGAAGTGAACCCGGCTGGCTTGTAAACCGCCAGTACACCTTCTAATTCACTCATAAATGACGTCTTACCTCCTCAAGCACCTGCGCTATTGCCGTTTCTAGTGTAGCTTCTATACGCGCACCTGCAGCACGGGTATGACCGCCACCTCCAAACGTTTGCGCTAGATCAGCCACGTCGACCTTACCCGCAGAACGCAAACTAACTTTAACCGCATGTTCATGAATGACTTTGAACAGAATCCCTACTTCCACACCTCGAATATTGCGTGGGTAGTTCACGAGACCTTCTAAATCTTCATTAGCAGCAGCACATTCAACCATATCCTCCGGTGTAACATAGAGCCAGGCAATATCCCCTTCGGGTGATAATTGAAGAGTATTTAACGCTTTATTCAAAATTTTAATCTGCGGCAATGTCATTTCTTCAAGTAATGTCTCAGCCAGTTCAGGACCGTTAACGCCATATGAAAGCAGTTCAGATACGGCTGCCATTACTTTTGGTGATGTGTTGGTATATCGAAAACCACCAGTATCTGTCAAAAGACCCGTATATAAAGCTGTGGCGATATCAATGTCCCATTCAATCTGGAACGTCTTCAGCAGATCGAACAAAATTTCCGCAGTCGCAGCAGCATCCGGTTTGATTAAATTCACAAGTCCATAACCGTTGTTAGTGGGATGATGGTCAATGTTCAGGATTAGAGCATCATTCGCAAAATAGCGATGAGTCAGTCCTACTCGCTGAAAATCAGCACAATCCACACAGATCACATTGCTGTATTGACGGGGCGGCTCACTAGAGGCCATATTGATGATTTCATCCGAATGCCATAAGTATTCCATCCGCTTCGGTATCGGTCCTTCATTCAGCATAGTGTATTTTTTGCCCAGACATGAGAGAAGCCAGCCCACCGCTAGGGTGGAGCTGACTGCATCTCCGTCCGGCTGAACATGCGACACTACAAGGTAATCGTCGTGTTCCAGCAGAAACTCACGGGTCTGCTGGAGACTTTGTTCATAGCTCTGCATTCGCCGTCTCCTTTATAAAGGTTGTTCAAAATAGCCTTGGGCTATTTTGAACTCCTTTTAGTACCTATTTCTAATCGTTCTTATGAAGCTCTCCAAGAAGTTTCTCAATGTGACTGCCATAAGCGACAGATTCATCGATCTTGAAGATCAGTTCAGGTGTATGCCGAAGGCGAATCGCCTTGCCAAGCTCGGAGCGAAGAAAACCATTAGCTTTCTCAATCGCTTTAAGGGAGCCTGACTTCTGCTCTTCATCCCCGAACACGCTTAGGTATACTTTCGCTTGCGACAGATCGTTAGTCACGTCTACGCCAGTTACAGTTACGAAACCGATTCGAGGGTCTTTCAGTCCGCTTTGGATAAGTTGACTTAGCTCTTTCTTGATCTGCTCGCCCACTCGTCCTGCTCTAATTTTAGACATCTATATTCACCTCTTCGCTTAGCGCTCTACAGTTTCCATAAGAAACGCTTCGATAATGTCGCCCTCTTGGACGTCATTATAGCGTTCCAAAGTTATGCCGCATTCATAACCTTGCGCCACTTCTTTGGCATCATCTTTAAAGCGTTTCAAGGTATCAACTTTGCCTGTAAATACAACGATTCCGCTACGGATCAAGCGCATTTCAGCATTACGGGTAATTTTACCATCAATAACCATACAACCTGCAATGGTACCCACTTTACTGATTTTGAAGACGCTACGTACTTCAGCGTGACCGATAACGTTCTCTTTATAGATAGGATCAAGCATACCCTTCATTGCACTTTCGATTTCCTCGATTACATTGTAGATGATGTTATGGAGACGAACATCTACTTTTTCTTGTTCAGCAGCTGCTTTGGTCTGAGCGTCCGGACGAACGTTAAAGCCAATAACAATAGCATTAGATGCTGCTGCAAGTGTAATATCGGATTCCGTAATGGCACCAGCACCGCTGTGAATGATCTTCACGCGGACGCCTTCCACTTCGATCTTAGCCAGGGAACCTTTAAGTGCCTCGACTGAACCTTGTACGTCAGCTTTAATGATAACGTTAAGGTCTTTGATCTCGCCGTCTTTAATGTGCTGGAACAAATCATCCAATGTTACACGGGTGTTCGTATTCAGCTCAGATTGACGTTGGGATGTGGAACGTCTATCAGCAATCGCACGGGCTTTACGCTCGTCTTCGAAAGCCATAAACGGATCGCCAGCTTGTGGTACCTCAGTCAAACCAGTAATTTCTACTGGAGTGGATGGTCCAGCTTCCTTGATCTTACGTCCTTTGTCATTAACCATCGCACGTACACGTCCGAAGCAGTTACCTGCTACAAAAGCATCGCCGACTTTCAATGTACCGTTCTGTACCAGAACACGTGCAACTGGTCCACGATTCTTATCAAGCTCAGCTTCTATAACCGTACCGCGTGCCCGTTTGTCAGGGTTCGCTTTGTACTCATTTACTTCAGCAACGAGCAGAATCATTTCCAGCAGTTCTTCCAAGTTAATACGTTGTTTTGCAGAAAGGTTAACGAAGATGGTATCTCCGCCCCACTCTTCAGGAACGAGTTCATAGCTTGTAAGCTCTTGCTTCACTTTGTCAGGATCTGCACCCGGTTTGTCGATTTTATTAACAGCGACAATGATCGGAAGTCCAGCAGCCTTAGCATGTGCAATAGCTTCAACGGTCTGAGGCATAACACCGTCATCAGCAGCAACTACGATAATAGTCATATCTGTTACCTGTGCACCACGAGCACGCATAGCAGTAAACGCTTCGTGACCAGGTGTATCTAGGAACGTGATTTTCTTCTGGTTGATTTCAACTTGATAAGCACCGATATGTTGTGTGATTCCGCCTGCTTCGCCTAAAGATACACTCGTCGAACGAATGGCATCCAGCAAAGTAGTTTTACCGTGGTCAACGTGACCCATGATCGTAACTACTGGAGGACGGGACTGAAGTTCTTCTTCAGTATCATTCTCTTCCACAGTTTCGAAGCTATCCTCATCAACAGGAATCTTCACTTCTACTTCTACGCCGAATTCAGCAGCGAGTAGCAGGATGGTGTCGATATCCAGCTCTTGGTTGATGGTTGCCATAACACCCATAGAGATCAGCTTCTTAATTACTTCAGAAGCGTCTTTGTGAAGCAATTTTGCTGTTTCACCAACAGTCATGCTACCACGAACGATAATCTTCTTAGGTGTGTTATCGATCTTCTCACGGTGAACCATTGGCTGATTCTTGCCACGGCCATTCTTACCACCACGACCGCGGTAGTTACCGCCTTTGCCATCATCAAACCGTCTATTGTTCGTATTTGGTCTACCACCCGTTGTGTTCTTCTTAGGACCTCTGTCGTCACCGCGTGTGAAACCACCGCCTGTGCCAGATTGACCTTGTGGGCGGCTGTCAGTGCGAGGTGCACTGCTTTGTCCTTGCGGACGGCTGCCAGTATTACTTCCTTGTGGACGGCTACCGCCGGTATTACTACCTTGCGGACGGCTGCCGCTAGTAGCGCTACCTTGCGGACGGCTACCACCGGTACTGCTACCTTGTGGACGGCTGCCAGTATTACTACCTTGCGGACGGCTGCCACCGGTGTTGCTACCTTGTGGACGATTACCGCCTGTGCTACTTCCTTGCGGACGGCTTCCGCTAGTACTGTTAGTACGTGGAGCTCCGCTTTGTTGCGGACGTGCATTCTGCGTTGAACCTGTTGTTGTTCTGCGGGAATCTTGTCCGCTTTGGGGCCTTGGGGACGTCGTCGATTGGTTGTTGTTTTGGTTACTGTTCATACCTACCTGCTTTTCCTGTTGATTTTTGTTGGCATTCTGAGCACTTTGGGGTTCGGCAGTTACCGCACCGGTTGTCACCGGACGGCTGCTGGAGCTGGTATCCCGCTTGGCTGCAGCGTTCGACTTGATATCCTTGAAGAATTGTTCTACTTTGTTCACGGAACCGTTCTCCATGACACTCATATGATTATTCACAGGGACATTCAAACGCTTCAGAATTGTAATAATTTCTTTACTGCTCATGTTTAGTGACTTGGCGTATTCGTACACGCGCAATTTATCTTTGTTCTCTTCTTTAGTCAATAAATCCACCTCCGACAGTATCTCCGAGTTGCTTGGAGATCATTTCCGCGAATCCTTTATCCGTAATGGCCAGTACTACACGCTGGTCTTTACCAATACTTGCACCGAGGCTGTCTCGGTGAAATGCGATTACTAGTGGAATATCGTAGGTTCCGCATTTATCACGGAACTTTTTTTGGGTATTATCTGAAGCGTCACCTGCCAGAACGACCAGCTTCGCCTCTGAAGACCGTACAGCTTTGAGTACAGCCTCATCGCCGGTGACTATCTTGCCAGCTCTCATGGCAAGCCCTAAATAAGAAAGCGCCTTACTCATTATCCTCACTATCCTTTGCTGCTAGAAACTGCTCTTCCACGGAAGTAAACTCCCGGGCAAGCTGGTCATAGATTTCAGGACTCACTTGACATTTCAAAGCGCGGTCAAGTGCTTTATTCTTCTGTGCCAGCTTAAAGCATTCAAGCTTGCCGCATATGTAAGCACCACGGCCTGACTTCTTACCTGTCAGATCAATCAGTACTTCGCCCTCGGGCGTTCTAACCACTCGAATCAGCTCTTTCTTCGGCATCATCTCTTGGGTAGCAACGCATTTGCGCAGCGGCACCTTTCTTTGTTTCATACATATGCCTCCCGTCAAGCAGGTTAATTAATCAATGGAGACGGAATCCTGATGCATTTCATCAATAGAAGTTCTCGGTCTACCGTATTCCTGCTCCGCTTGACTTTCACTCTTGATATCAATTTTCCAGCCGGTAAGCTTAGCGGCAAGACGTGCATTTTGCCCTTTAATACCGATAGCCAGTGATAATTGATAATCTGGAACGATCACCCGTGCCATTTTCTCTGCTTCAAAGACTTGAACTTCAAGCACCTTAGAAGGGCTGAGTGCATTAGCGACATACTCCTGCACCAGATCAGAGTAACGGACGATATCGATCTTCTCGCCACGAAGCTCAGTAACGATGGTTTGAACGCGTGTTCCTCTTGGGCCTACGCAAGAACCAACTGGATCCACTTCCGGATTGCGGGAATACACAGCAATCTTCGAACGGAAGCCAGCTTCACGAGCTACGGAACGAATTTCAACTACACCATCAAAAATTTCCGGAACTTCTAGTTCGAACAGACGCTTCAGCAATCCGGGATGACTGCGGGACAGCATAATTTGCGGTCCTTTAGTGGTATTCTCAACTTTAGTGATATAAGCCTTGATACGCTCACTTTGCTTAAACTTCTCACCTGGCATCAATTCACTAAGCGGCAAGACCGCTTCGATTTTACCAAGATCAATGTAGATGTTCCGCATATCTTGACGTTGTACAAGTCCTGTTACTATATCATCTTCTTTGTCAATAAAGGCATTATAGATGAGTCCACGCTCTGCTTCGCGAATCCGTTGTGTTACAACCTGCTTTGCAGTCTGTGCAGCAATGCGCCCGAAATCACGTGGTGTTACTTCAAGCTCAGCAATGTCTTCAAGCTGGAAATGCGGGTTAATTTCTCTGGCTGCCGGCAATGAGATTTCAGTCCTTGTATCCAGGACCTCTTCAACAATTAGCTTGCGGGCAAACACTTTAATGACACCTGTGTTGCGGTTCATGTCAACACGCACGTTCTGTGCTGCATTGAAATTACGTTTATAACTAGAGATCAGCGCCGCTTCGATAGCTTCGAACAGCACATCTTTACTGATGCCTCTCTCCCTTTCCAGCTCATTCATTGCTTCAATAAACTCCATACTCATGAATTTCCGGCCCCCCTTTCAAGACGTTAAAAAATAATGGCCAATCTCGCGCTTGCGACTTTGGCATACGGTACTACATGTTCTTTTTTGCCCGCGGAGATGAGCAGTTCCTCGTTCTCGAACGAGAGCAAACGACCTTCAAATTCTTTGAGTCCTTGAATCGGCTCATAAACAGTCACATACACGTCCTTACCTACCGCTTTAGCTACATCCGCAGCTTTTTTGAGAGGACGCTCTGCTCCCGGTGAGGAAACCTCAAGGAAATATGCCTCAGGAATAGGATCATTCTCATCCAACTGCTGGCTGAAATATTCGCTAATGCTTCCGCAGTCATCAATATCAATGCCGCCTTCTTTATCTACGAATATACGCAGAAACCAATTGGAGCCTTCCTTCACGTATTCAACGTCCACCAGTTCGAAACCATTGTCGTCGAGATAGGGCCCGAGCATCTGCTCTACCGTTTGTTTAATTTTAGATTTGGGTGTGCTCAAAAGAAAATTACCTCCACGAACTTGTCTTTTGCTATATACCAAAGATAAAGAGTGGGTTTCCCCACTCTTTACACAACGGACTTATCTCATTATTACCAAAGAAATTATACCATAGTGAGTCTGGACTGACAAGTGCTAGCCCTTGACTCCCCCTTTGGAGCTCACTTTTCTAGCCATGAAATAAGTGTTGTTAAAGCCTTTAAAATAGGGAAAGTTGATTGCTCTCCGGTAAGCCGCGGAAGCAGCCCATATTGGTTAGCAGCTCAATAACTGTCTTACTCGCCTTGGATTTCTGCTGGAAATCCTCAATAGAAAGGAACTCCCCGGCATCTTTCGCAGCGGCTATGTTGATAGCAGCATTCTCACCAATTCCCGCTAATGCAGAAAACGGAGGAATCAAACTCTTGTCATCAACAATAAACTTATTCGCTTCCGAACGGTAAAGATCAATGTTTTTGAATGTAAACCCACGTGCCGTCATCTCCAAAGCCATCTCAAGGACAGGCAACATAGCCTTTTCCTTAGGCAAAGCTTGAAATCCTTTTTGCTCAATTTCTACGATCTGACGGTTTATCGCTTCATATCCCTTACAGCACAATTCAATATCAAAATCTGCTGCACGTACAGAGAAATAGGTCGCATAATATTCAATAGGATGATACAGCTTGAAGTAGGCGGTACGTACTGCAGAAATTACGTATGCAGCAGCATGCGCCTTCGGGAACATGTATTGAATCTTCAGACAAGAATCAATATACCATTGCGGAACCTTGCACTTTTTCATTTCCTCGATCCATTCGTCAGACAAACCTTTACCTTTACGAACACTCTCGGTAATTTTAAAGGCCAAGCTCGCATCCATTCCCGCTTTATAAATTAAGAAGAGCATGATGTCATCACGACAACCGATAACGGTCTTAATGTTACAAGTGTTATTCTTTATAAGCTCCTGCGCATTACCAAGCCAAACTCCAGTACCATGAGACAAACCTGATATTTGCAGTAAGTCAGCAAAGCTGGATGGTTTCGACTCAATAAGCATTTGACGTACGAACTTGGTACCCATTTCGGGCACACCATATGTCGCAACCGGTGATCTGATTTCGTCAGGTCTCACTCCAAGTGCATCTGTAGAGTTAAACATGCTCATTACTTTCGGATCATTCATCGGGATAGAGGTTGGATCAACACCTGTCAAATCCTGTAGCATCCGCATCATCGTCGGATCATCATGACCCAGAATATCAAGCTTCAGCAAGTTCGCGTCAAAAGCGTGATAATCAAAGTGTGTGGTCTTCCATTCGGCATTGACATCATCCGCCGGAAATTGCACTGGCGTAATATCTTCTACCTCCATATAGTCTGGAACAACGACTATACCACCAGGATGCTGTCCAGTACTACGTTTAACGCCTGTACAGCCAGCCGCCAGACGGCCAACTTCAGCTCCACGCCAACGTTTCTGGTGAAGTTCTTCGTATTTTTTTGCAAATCCGAAGGCTGTCTTCTCAGCTACGGTACCAATCGTTCCCGCACGGAATACATTTTTCTCACCAAACATTTCTTTGGTAAAGTTATGTGCATTCGGCTGATATTCCCCTGAGAAGTTCAAGTCGATATCGGGAACTTTATCCCCTTTAAATCCAAGGAAGGTCTCAAACGGAATATCCTGGCCTTCACCCTTGAGCTTCTGACCGCAATCCGGACAGACTTTATCAGGTAGATCGAATCCGCTCCTCACACTACCGTCCAGGAACCATTCACTATGGCGACACTCGGGGTTTAGGCAAATATAATGCGCAGGCAAAGGATTAACTTCTGAAATTCCAAGAAATGTAGCTACTACAGAAGAGCCTACGGAACCCCGCGAACCTACGAGATACCCATCCCTATTTGATTTTTTAACGAGACGTTCAGATATCAAATAGTTGGCAGAGAACCCGAATTTGATAATTGGTGCAAGCTCTTTCTCCAAACGGGCTATCACTACCTCAGGCAGTTCTTCGCCATAAATGGATTTGGCAGTGTTATAACAGGTCTCGCGAATTTCTTCGTCCGCCCCTTCAAGAATTGGTGTAAATAGCTTATCTGGAAATAGCTCCAGCTCTTCAAATCGTTCAGCAAGCTCAACTGTATTCGTAACCACGACTTCCATCGCTTTTTCAGCACCGAGGAATTCGAATTCAGACAGCATTTCATCCGTTGTTCGGAAATGTGCATCCGGTTTGCGTTGGTCTTTAAGCGGACTAAAGCCTGTGATCCCATTAATCGTAATATCACGATACAGCTTGTCCCGGGGTTCAAGATAATGCACATTTCCCGTTGCGATAACAGGTTTATTCAACTGTTCCCCTATTTCGCAAACCTTGCGGACTACATCGCGAAGCTCATCAGGGCCTGCTACAAAGCCCTTGTCCACCAAATGCATGTACATGGTCAATGGCTGAATCTCCAGCACATCATAAAAATGAGCAACCTCCATAGCTTCCTCAGTCGTTTTGTTGAGTACTGCTTCAAAAAACTCTCCACGTTCACAACCGGAAATCACGAGCAGTCCATCTCTATGCTCTTCCAGCTTGGATTTCGGAATACACGGTACACGTTTGAAATATTCCGTATGTGACATAGAAATGAGCTTATAGAGATTTTTTTTGCCTACTTGATTAAGTGCATAAATATTACAGTGGAACGGTCTTGTGTTCGAAAGATCATTACCCACATAATCGTTTAGTCGATCAAGACGGGTCATGCCCTTCATCTTTTCAGCATCTGCGAGTAATCCTGTTAATATTCCACCGAGTGCTATGGTATCGTCAATCGCACGGTGATGGCTTTCCAGAAGAACTTTATATTTATCGGCTAATGTGTTCAGCCTGTGATTCTTCATGCTTGGATATAATAGCCGAGCGAGCTCAAGCGTATCAAGAGATGGATTCGTAAGCACAGGTTCACCTATTTTACGTAACGAGGCTTGAATAAAACCCATATCAAATCTGGCGTTATGAGCAACAAGGATACTATCACCCACAAATTCAACAAACTTTCGCAGCACCGGCTCAAGATCAGGAGCATCCTTAACCATTTCATCCGTAATATTGGTCAATTGCTGAATATGATAAGGGATCTTCTCATGCGGATTAACAAAAGTAGAATAACGGTCTACTTCTTTGCCTTCACACATTTTTATGGCCGCCAGCTCCGTAATATTATTGCGGGTAATCGATAACCCCGTGGTCTCTATATCAAACACTACATAGGTAGCTGTCTTCAAGTCCAAAGGCTGAGCATTCTCGACAATATTCACAGAGTCATTCACAACATTGGCTTCCACGCCATAAATCATTTTTATCTTATGCTTATGAGCTGCATGGTTCGCATCAGGAAAAGCCTGAACTCCGCCATGATCAGAAATAGCAATCGCAGGGTGACCCCACTGGGCAGCTGTTTTGACATAGGTAGTGATCGGAGTGACCGCATCCATCGTACTCATCGTTGTGTGAAGGTGGAATTCCACCCGTTTCTTAGGAGCCGTATCTTTACGCGCAGGCGGTGCCTTAACTTCCGTTAAATCCGAAGGGATCATCACTAGCTCAGGAATCTGCATAAAGCGGTCATATTCAACTTTTCCGCGTGCTCTTACCCATTTACCGTTAGCTAGCTGACTCATAACTTTCAGATCATCTTTAGTCTTCGCGAACATCTTCATTTGTAGAGAATCCGTGAAATCGGTCAAACTGAAGGTAAACAAAGTACTGCCATTACGAAGTTCCTTACGATCCAGACCAAAAATGGTACCCTGAATTGTAATTTTTTTCTCTTCATCTTGAATTTCAAGAATCGGCACGGCCTGTTCCTTAATTTCATACCCCACTTGAAGCTTAATTACTTCATTAGGATCGCTATCATCAGCAGGAGCTTCTGTTTCTACAGCAGTCATCATCTGCTCAACGATCTCGCGTTGTTCTTGCTGAAGCTTTTGCTGAAATTCTTCGTATGCTTCAACATTATTATTTTCGTTCTCCGCCATTAGCACTTTAACTTTTAAGGTGAGACCGAAATACTTATCATAAAATTTAATAATTGCCCCATCGATGCCTTTTTTACGAGCCAGCTCCATAGAAGTGGAGTCACTCATCGTCAGCATTAAAGTGTCTTCTTTAAGCTCTTGGGTAGAGCGTGTCAGCCAGCCATTAACCGAAGGAATCTCGCGAGTCACCCACTCCAGAAACAATCCCCAATATTCTTGGACTAGCTCTGCTCTACTAACTTTTTGATCATATATGAATAAAAAGCTTACTTTGGCTATATGCTGTAACTTCTCGCGCATTCTGAGGCAAAATGTCCGGTATACCTGCGCTGGAACCAGACTTTCTTTCGCAATCACAATTTGCCAGTCTCGGTTACCACGGCTGATCTCTACACGCTCTATATATCCATCTAAAAAGTAGGGATCCATAATTGCAGGCGGAATTTCACCTTGCTTCATCAAGAGCTCGAATCTTTTTCTTCTCTCTTGTTTTTGTTCCATGCTTTCCTCCCACCTTTGATAACTCCGTAAAACACAATCAATGATATTCAGTGAAAGTACAAAAGGATAATTTATAGCGAAAGCCTATAAATTCTTATATTTTAAAAAGCTTCTGGATTCAAAAAGCATTGGGTTCTTTCGGCCCGCTGACTCCTCTCTCCAGAAGCTAGATTAAAATACTAAAAGACTGTTGATCGGTGTCAAAAGATTAATATGCCTTTGCAAAAACCACAGTATGCTCAGCTGGTTTGCCACAGCAAATGCAGACTTGCTTCTTCTCCGCCGGATCGAAAGGAATGTTGCGGCTACCCGCACCTGTCTCTTCCTTAACTTTGGACTCGCATTCTTCGGAACCACACCAGCCAGCTAGTGCAAAGCCGCGTTTTTCTTCCATTGAAGCTTTCATTTCTTCCAAGGAATCTACAGAATAGAAATGGTCCTCGCGGAATTTCAGGGCACGTTCGAACATTTCATTATGAACCTGCTCGAGCATTGCTTGTACCTCTTCAACTAGGTTCTCCTGCTGAATTACCTTCTTCTCACCTGTGACACGTGATACGATAACGCAAACGCCATTCTCCATATCGCGTGGTCCAAGCTCCAAGCGCACAGGTATACCGCGCATTTCATATTCATTGAACTTCCAGCCTGGCGTTACATCCGAACGATCATCCACACGTACACGAACGCCTGCATTCTTCAGCTCCTTGAACAGCTCGTCCGTCCGTCCAATCACGGCTTCGCGAGTTTTTGGAGGTCCGATCGGAATCATAATCACTTGAGTTGGCGCTACCTTAGGCGGAAGAACAAGACCACGGTCATCGCCATGCACCATAATAAGCGAACCAATCAAGCGTGTAGTAGATCCCCATGAGGTTGTATGCACATATTCTAAATTATTATCGCGGCTCAAATACTGGATCTCAAATGCTGTTGCAAACTTGGTACCTAAGTAATGTGAGGTAGCAGCCTGAACAGCACGTCCATCTTTCATCATCGCTTCAATAGAATACGTATCTACAGCACCAGCAAAACGCTCGGAAGGTGTCTTTTGACCAGTGATTACCGGAATGGCAAGGAAAGTCTCGGCAAAATCACGGTAGTTATCCAGCATCTTCATGGTTTCTTCACGAGCTTCGGCTTCATTCTCATGCGCAGTATGCCCTTCTTGCCAAAGAAACTCAGTAGTGCGGATAAATGGTAAAGTACGCTTCTCCCAACGAACCACGTTCGCCCATTGATTGATAAGTACAGGAAGGTCTCGATAGGACTGAATCCACTTGGAATACATATGCCCGAACATGGTCTCAGAAGTAGGACGGACAGCCAGACGTTCTTCAAGCACGTCTCCACCAGCCTCAGTTACCCATGGCAGTTCGGGATTAAAGCCTTCAATATGATCCTTTTCCTTTTGAAAGAAACTCTCTGGAATGAACACTGGAAAATAAGCATTACGATGCCCAGTTTCCTTGAGGCGACGGTTCATTTCTTCCTGAATATGCTCCCATATTTCATAGCCCTCTGGCTTAAATACGATACAGCCACGAACAGGAGAGTAATCCATCAAATCTCCTTTTTTTATAACATCAATATACCAGCGTGAGAAATCCTCGCTTTGCGGCGTGATTTCCGTAACGAATTGCTTATCTTTTGCCATGTAATGGAATGCCTCCCGAAGAAAATTAGCCGCTGATCAAACGTAAAATATCATTATACGTAACAGCAATCATTAATAAAAATAACAGTGCAAATCCGACAAAGTGAACCATACCTTCACGACTCGGATCTACAGGTTTACCACGCAACGCTTCAACACCAAGGAACGCCAGACGGCTTCCATCCAGTGCTGGAATAGGTAGCAAGTTGAAAATTCCCAGATACAGACTTAGGATAGCGGCCCAATAGGTTAGATACTGAATACCTTGTTGGGCAATTTGACCGGTTACTTCAAAGGTACGAACCGGGCCTCCAATATCATCCATATTGAATTTATTGATCAATTGCTTAAAGCCCAAAAAGATAGCTTCCGTCGTATCGACCATAGCTTTACCTGAACCTGTCAACGTCTCTCCAACCCCTGCTTTGCGGGTAGGAAGCTCAGGTGTAATCCCGATTTTACCGCCTTCTTGTCCCTCCATGCTACGAGGAACGAGAGTCACATTAAGGGTCTCATCACCACGTTGCAGCGTCCATTTCATTTCTTTCCCTTTGGACTCCGAGGTTAAATCAATCATTTTTTGGTAATCGGCACCAATCTTCTCACCGTTGATGGAGAAAATAATGTCACCCTTCTGCAATCCCGCCTCTTGTGCCGGCATTCCTTCAGAGACATCACCGATCTTAACATAAGTAGGATTCTCCACCGGAATCCCAACCATTTGCAAATGGATGGCAAACAGAACAAAGGCTAACAGGAAGTTCATCACAGGACCCGCAACAATAGCCAATGCACGCTGACCCACGGTTTTGCTACCAAATTGACGATCTTTAGGTGCAATTTGAGTCTGCTGCGTTCCTTTAATCATCATCGCTTGCGGATGAACGTCATAAGTAGTAACTTCGCCATCCACATCTAAGCGGATTTGCAGATCATTTTCAAGATCAGTATGCAAAGCCTCACCACGAATAACATTTTTACGTGTATCCAGTGCGTCCAGATAAATATTTTTTACTTTGTTATCCTGACCGAGTCTTACTGCAATAGTCTGTCCTGAGCCAATTTCAATAATCTCTGGATCTTCACCAGCCATCCGAGCATAACCGCCAAAAGGCAGTAAACGCAAAGTGAACTGTGTCTCATTCCGTTTATAAGAAAACAGTTTCGGACCGAAACCGATAGCAAATTCCCTCACGAGAATACCGGCGCGTTTGGCAAAATAATAGTGACCCCATTCATGTACAGTCACCAGGACAAAAAACATGAGCACCGTTAATAAAACGACTTGAACCATTTCCAAACGTATCATCCCCCTTTAGGTGTAAGACCGAAGTATGTCCTCTTAATTTATCATTATTCTCCGATCAGGCACAAGAGAATCAACTGTCCCAACCTATTTTTAGGGCAAAGTAAGTATTTCCAGTCAAGCAATAACGTCATCGGTGTCCCTTAAGGAGACGGTACTCGTTTACGCGAGAAATATAAGGATAATGTATAAAGTGAAACTTATACTTTCTTATATTTTAAAAAGAGATCTTCCTACGTTCTACAGCGTTGCAGCCAGTTCACGAACACGCTTATCACAGGATTCAATTTGTTCCAAATTCGGATTGTCCTCGTTAATATGACGATGTAGTACTTCCCCGATGATCTCCTCAATGCGCAGGAACGGGATCTCATGACTCAAGAAACGAGCAACAGCAATTTCATTTGCAGCATTAAAAGCAGTAGTAGCTGTCCCTCCAGCTTTCCCACAATCCATGGCTAGCTTAAGCGCAGGGAATCGTTCATAGTCCATTTCCCGGAAAGTCAAACGTCCAACTTCAGCTAACGACAAACGCTGTGCTGGTGACTCCCAGCGTTCGGGATACGTGAGCGCATATTGAATCGGGACACGCATATCGGGATTACCAAGCTGAGCAATAATGCTACTATCGCGGAACTCCACATAAGAGTGAATGATACTCTCTGGATGCAAAAGTACATTTACTTGTTCATAAGGTAGACCAAATAGCCAATGCGCTTCTATCACCTCAAGCCCTTTATTCACCATTGTAGCAGAATCAATCGTGATTTTCGCGCCCATGCTCCAATTTGGATGACGAAGTGCATCCTCTACCGTTACATTTTTGAGTTGAACACGAGTGAGATCCCGGAATGATCCACCAGAAGCTGTTAAAGTGATACAAGCGATATCAGCAAGGTTCTCACCATTTAAGCACTGAAAAATAGCTGAATGCTCGCTATCAATAGGTAACAACTTAACACCCTTACGATTAGCTAGATCAGTGACGAGGTGTCCTGCGGTTACCAAAGTCTCTTTATTAGCCAGTCCAATATGTTTACCTGCTTCGATTGCAGCTAAAGTGGATTGGAGGCCTACACTACCCATAACAGCCGTTACGACCATTTCAGCATCTCCACCAGCTGCCACTTCAACAAGACCTTCATTCCCGCTGTATAGCTGTATGCCTGGAGGCAGACTGGATCTAATCTCATCTGCAAGTTCCTTTGTCGCAACTGAAACACGACGCGGATTAAACCGACGGACTTGTTCCAGCAATAACGCTATATTCGTTCCAGCTGCCAAGCCATCTACTTGAAAAGAGTCTGGGTGCATAGCGATGACATCTAGAGTCTGAGTGCCGATCGATCCTGTGGAACCAAGAACACTTATTTTTTTCATAGTTATACCCTCTCCTTCCGTTAATAGTAAGGCATAAGCATTACGATATGTACGAATGGAAATACGATAATCCAGCTGTCACATCGATCAAGAATACCGCCGTGACCTGGCAGAAGTGTGCCTGAATCTTTGATACCATACGCACGTTTATAGGCAGATTGCACAAGATCACCAAGCTGACCCAATACCGCACAAGAAAGTCCTATAAGTAGTGCCCGCCCTATCGCTAAATGTTCAGGAGCAAATATCGCAAACACGAGCGCAATTAGCATCGAGATCAGCACTCCACCTACCGCACCTTCCACCGTTTTGTTAGGACTGATGGCAGGCCAGAGTTTGTTCTTCCCCATGCTTCTTCCAACAAAGTAAGCCCCGGCATCACTACCCCAAATGCAGAAAAGGAGTAAAAAAGTCCAGAACAAACCATGTCCGTCATCCGATGCACGAGCCATGGCCATATAAGAAAAACCCATTCCAATGTATACTATACCAGTAAACAGCAATGCTGTTACTCGAATATCTAATTTGTTTTTAGTAAAAACTGTAACTAAAAGGAACAACAGCAGCAGAATCCAAATTCCTTGTTCCCACGATAAGGGTGCAGAGATCCCAAGCAAATTCCAAGGGATCATGAAACTTAGAATGGCTGTATAACCAAGAACGGTAGAACCGGAAAGCGCAGGTATCCCTATCATTTTCACAAATTCATAAAACCCGATAAAAGCCATGGCAGTAAGTAACAACTGGTATGGCCAGTTTCCCAATACGCATAAGCCTAAAAATAGTGCTCCGGAAAAAATTCCGGTAATCAATCGCTGCTTCAAAGGTTTCCATCTCCTATCAAGCTACTTCAGTCCACCATAACGGCGTGTACGGCGTTGATATTCCGCAATTGCTTGATGCAAATGCTCCTTATCAAATTCAGGCCAATACACATCAGTAAACCACAGCTCACTATAAGCAAGCTGCCATAGCATGAAATTGCTAAGTCGCATTTCTCCGCTTGTACGTATAAGCAAATCCGGATCTGGTAACCCACCAGATAACATTCGGCTATCGATTAGATCAGTCGTAATATCCTCCGGTGACAAAGCCCCTGATTGGATGTCCTTACCAATGCTGCGCATGCAGTCCTCAATTTCTTTGCGCCCCCCATAATTAAGAGCAAAATTCAATATAAGTCCAGTATTGCCCTGTGTCCGGGAAACCGCTTCTTCCATAGCCTTGCGTGTATATGAAGGCAAGGCATCAGTATCACCCATCATACGTACTTGGACATTCTTCTCAATCAGCTCATCAAGCTCAATGGCTAGAAACTCCACTGGCAAGCGCATCAGATAATCGACTTCTTCCTTTGGTCGTTTCCAATTTTCTGTCGAGAACGCATACATCGTCAAAAACTCAACACCCAGTTCGTCTGCAGCGATTGTAGCACGTTTAACAGCCTTCATGCCATTTTGATGACCCACAACGCGCGGCAACCCGCGACGCTTAGCCCAACGCCCATTGCCGTCCATAATAACAGCCACATGCCGGGGAATGTTATCCGGTGAAATCTCGACTGGCTGTTGCCTGTCTTTACGGCTCAGCCACGCTTGAACCCGTTTGATCATTTCCGTTTCCTCCAAGCTCTTATCAGAAAGAGACAAACCCCACCATTAACGGAGGGGCCTTAAGTCTCTAGAATATCTTT
The DNA here is from genome assembly GCF_924513355.1 of Paenibacillus pseudetheri. NCBI lineage: Bacteria > Bacillati > Bacillota > Bacilli > Caryophanales > Paenibacillaceae > Paenibacillus > Paenibacillus pseudetheri. The sequence goes on along the minus strand of NZ_CAKMAB010000010.1, from coordinate 52,997 downwards.
ATACTTCCATAATCTCTTTTTCTTTGGATACAAGCACTTTGTCGACCTCGGCTATGAACTTATCCGTTGTCTTTTGAATGTCTTCCTGATGGCCACGGGACTCATCTTCTGAGATACCGTTTTTCTCCATCTTCTTAATATCATCGTTAGCATCACGGCGAATGTTGCGGATCGCTACTTTCGCTTCTTCACCAAATTTCTTCGTCAATTTCACCAAATCCGTCCGACGTTCTTCAGTCAGCGGAGGGATGGAAAGACGAATGATTGTGCCGTCATTAGCAGGCGTTAAACCGATATCCGATTTCATGATCGCCCGTTCAATGTCAGACATCGATGTTTTGTCCCACGGCTGGATTAACAGTGTCCGGGAATCCGGAGTACTGATGTTCGCCAGCTGATTGATTGGAGTAGGAGAACCGTAATATTCAACTTGAATGCGATCAAGCAGTGATGTTGTTGCACGTCCTGCACGCAATGTTGCCAAGTCACGTTTCAGCGATGAAATCGCTTTTTCCATACGCTCTTCGGCATTTTTTTTGACCGATTGTGGCATTAATCTACACTCCCTTTAACAATCGTCCCGATCTTCTCACCGAGAACGACACGTTTGATATTGCCTTGTTCAGTAATGGCAAATACAATGAGCGGTATATTATTATCCATGCATAGAGATGAAGCTGTTGAATCCATAACACCAAGGTTTTTGTTCAGAACATCCATGTAAGTGAGCTGTTCAAACTTCTCGGCTGTGCTGTCTTTAAACGGATCTGCTGAATATACACCATCAACCTTGTTCTTCGCCATCAGAATAACTTCTGCTTCGATTTCTGCTGCTCTAAGTGCTGCAGTAGTATCTGTAGAGAAGAATGGGTTACCTGTGCCTGCTGCAAAAATAACAACGCGGCCCTTCTCCAAGTGGCGAATCGCACGACGACGAATGTACGGCTCAGCAATTTGCTGCATCGAGATCGAAGTCTGCACTCTTGTTGGCACATCGATTTGTTCTAATGCATCCTGCAGAGCAAGTGAATTCATTACTGTTGCCAGCATGCCCATATAATCTGCAGTAGCGCGATCTATGCCACTTGCACTACCAGCGATCCCGCGCCAAATGTTACCTCCACCACAAACAATCGCAACCTGAACGCCAAGCTCTACAACTTCCTTGATCTGTTCAGCGATGGAAATAATCATGTCGGCATCAATACCATATCCGTTTTGTCCTGCCAAAGACTCTCCACTTACCTTAAGGACTACTCTCTTAAATACCGGCTGTTCCAAATGTATACCCTCACTTTCTGCAAAAGACGGAACACTACGTGTACGTGTTCCGCTCTTCTGATGCTTGCCCTTATTCAATTCTTCACATTTATAATGAAGCTGATATTAATTATTTACTTGTGCCATAACTTCTTCAACAAAGTTATCCACTTTCTTTTCCAAACCTTCGCCTAGTTCAAAACGAGCAAAACGACGGATCGAAATGTTTTCTCCGATTGTGCTGATTTTTTCATTCAGCAATTGGGAGATCGTTTTGTCAGGGTCTTTAACGAAGTTTTGCTCAAGCAAGCAATATTCTTCGTAGTATTTACCAATACGTCCTTCAACCATTTTTTCAATGATTTTCTCAGGCTTACCTTCATTCAAAGCTTGAGCTTTCAGGATTTCTTTTTCTTTTTCTACATCTTCTTGCGGAACTTCTTCACGACGAACATAACGCGGGTTTGCTGCAGCGATTTGCATAGCGATATCGCGAGCAAATTCCTTGAAGGAATCTGTTTTACCAACAAAGTCAGTTTCGCAGTTGATTTCTACAAGTACACCAATACGGCCGCCAGCGTGGATGTAAGATTCTACAACGCCTTCAGTAGCAATACGTCCTGCTTTGTTTGCTGCTGCGGACAGACCTTTTTCACGAAGCAATTCTGCTGCTTTAGTGATATCGTTATTAGCTTCTTCAAGCGCTTTTTTACAATCAAGCATACCAGCGCCTGTTCTTTCACGAAGTTCTTTTACTGCTTTTGCATCAACTGCCATTGTTTATTCCCTCCAGGTAATTGTCGTTTTCTTACATTGTTCAAGGCCTTTATCCTAAAAAAAGGGCAGTGAGAGGTTATCCACCTGCCAACCACCCTTTTCATTTAAGTTCTTGTATGTGTTAGTCGCTACTTAAGCAGTAGTTGTGTCTTCGCCTTGGTGAGCTTCAACAACAGCGTCTGCCATTTTACCAGTCAACAATTTCACGGCGCGGATAGCGTCGTCGTTACCTGGAATTACGTAGTCGATTTCGTCTGGATCACAGTTAGTATCAACGATAGCTACGATTGGAATACCCAATTTGCGAGCTTCTGCAACTGCAATACGCTCTTTACGCGGGTCAATGATGAACAACGCGCTTGGTAGACCTTTCATGTTCTTGATACCGCCCAAGAATTTCTCAAGACGATCTTTCTCTTTGCGAAGAAGGATAACTTCTTTCTTAGGTAGAACTTCGAAAGTGCCGTCCTCTTCCCAAGATTCCAATTTCTTCAAACGATCAATACGTTTTTGGATAGTTTGGAAGTTAGTAAGAGTTCCGCCCAACCAACGTTGGTTAATGAAGAACATACCTGAACGTTCTGCTTCTTCTTTTACGGAATCTTGTGCTTGTTTCTTTGTTCCTACGAATAGGATTGTGCCGTTGTCACCAGCGACGCTTTTTACAAAGTTGTAAGCTTCTTCTACCTTCTTGACTGTTTTTTGCAAGTCAATAATGTAAATTCCGTTTCTTTCAGTGAAGATATAACGATCCATCTTTGGGTTCCAACGACGAGTCTGGTGACCGAAGTGTACCCCAGCTTCTAGAAGCTGTTTCATGGAGATTACTGCCATCTTCACACACCTCCTAAGTTTGGTTTATTGTGTGTCTCCTCCGCCGTGCGTCATCTTTCAGCAAGACTTTCTTCAGAAGAAAGCACCCCTTGTCGAAATCAACCGGCGTGTGTTTTAACACCGTCAATTACTATACCACATTTCATTAGTGTATGCAACGATCATTGAAAACTTATTAATTTTTCTAGTATAGAACCTAGACTCTCGTCTTTATTAAAGGTGTAAGAACCCGACTGAATCTTCGTATTGATCTGACGTTGATTGGCGGCTTTAAGAAAACTAGCCTTGTCCTTAATGACTTCAGCCTTCTCCAAAATATCTGCTGTTTTTGTCAATGTGCTACCTGAAGGTATACGAACAACAACCCCCGTATTCGCAGTGGCTTTAGGCTTACCAGGTGCAACAGCAGATGGTGCAGTAGTGACCTCTGGCTTCTCAACAGCACCTTCTTTAGGCGTTGAGGGCTCTTTAGGAGGGACAACCTTATTGGGGTTATCAGATACTGTAGGAGATACTACAGGAGCGGGAGAAGCCGCTGCTGCAGGCTCAGAAGGTGCCACGTTGTCAGTACTGCCCTCATTAACGCCGTCTGTCTTCTGACCTTGAACAGCGTCCTCCAAAGCAGACTCATCAGAAGGAGGTTCAGTAGATTCGTCGATAATCTTCAAGTTCAATTTCTCAGCACCTTGTATTACCTGTTCCTTGGTGAGTGGAGCCGCTCCACCGGATATCATTAATTGGAGTAAAAGTGCGCCTGCAATTAGCCCAGTGCCAAGTCCGAACAAAAAAGAACGGTTCTTCATCATACCGATTCCTCCTGTTTGGCGAGTTGCAGAATCAGTTGCACTTCTCCCCGCTGAAGTCCAGCCGTCTTGGCAATGGAGTCTATCGATTTCCCCTGCTTATGTAGTTCGAATAATCGTGGATATCGCAATTTAATAGAACTAATAGGTTTCGCTTTCACTTCTGGTTGTATTGAACTCATTTCAGCTCCGGCTGATGGGTCTCCGATCGCCGCAGCCTTAGCATACGAACCCTTCTCAACCGAAACTTCCAACTCTCTTAAACGCTTTTCTTCGTTAGTTACTCGGCCCTCTAGTAATAAAGAGCTTTGCTGTAATTCTGTCAATTGATGCTGCAAATCACTAATTTGCCCTTGCATTGCTACATGATTAGTTTGTGATTGCTGTTTAATACTGCTGACCAACTGTACTAGCTCTACATTTTCGCGCTCTATGTCAGCCATATATAACTCAAGTGCAGCCTCTGTTTCTTTGAGGCTTTGCTGCTCTGCTTTTCTTTCCTTCATACGTGCTGGAAGTAGAAGGGCATAAAGAATAGCGGCGACACCTACTAGCACAATATACACCCATGGTTGCAAGTGCCTTATCTCCTTTAACATATCAAATATAATTACTTATTAAAGACTCAGATCAATACGCTGTCCTTTGTAAGGATGTTCCGCATCACGAGTGCCTGACTTCGAACGTTTCTCCGAGGAAGGATTTCCCCCGGAATGATGATTGCCTTTATCTCCGCCATCGCGTAAAGCAGATTCAGAAGATTCATCCACTTCAGCGCTTCGCATGGTCATTTCCTGGCTTTGTTTCACATTTTGTCCGGCCAGTTGATGCTGATCAATAGCGGGGCGCTGCTGAGATTCATTCTGAATCTTACCCGCTTCCGTAGTCCGGGGTAGTGCAATTTGCAGTTCCACTGGTTTTAGGCTCATCATAACCCTCTTCTCATAAGAAGAAACGATGTCGCCGTCTTTTAATGACGATAACCGTTTCTCGTAAAAATATAAGGATAATGTATAACGTGAAACTTATACTTTCTTATATTTCAAGAATGGCCGGCCGCTATTGCTGCCCGCCCGATTAATTGTATGGCGTTAAGGATATATCACCTTCACTATAAACAAATACAACTCGTTCTGTAGGGTCCTTTACAAATCGAGTATATCTACCGATCATAATTTTGGATCCGCCATAGATCGTTTTGATCACTTCAACTCTAGCTCTGCCTGTATCTTCTAGCATTCTTTCAATCTCTAGCACACGTTCTTTAATTCTTTTTTCCTCACGTTGATGAGACTGTTTAGTAGCATTCAATTTAACGCGAAGCGCCACTTTATCTGCAGGCAGTTGACCATTAGTTGCCAATTGATTTAAAAGGTACAGTGCTTTAGAGGTTTTGTCCTCATTTTCAAGTAACTGACGTAGAGATTGACGCAGCTCGTTAATCTCATTTCTGAGTTCAGGCACTACACCTACCTCAATAGAAGTCGCTGTGGACATGGTATTGCCTATTGTACGTGCAACGACTCTTTCCCCGGACTGAACAGTTCCGCCAACAATCAATCCCTTAGCTCCGTTACAAAGGACATCTCTGCCCGCGCGTATATTGGAATGCATAATGCTCTGGGATACAATGACATCTTCACCGGCTGTAACATTACCATCTTGAATGAAAGAGACCTTAACATTTTTGCCAGCGGTTACATGTCCTTTGTTATAGCCGATAATTCCACCCGTAATTTCGATGGATCCACCAGAGATTAATTCTGCTCCTTCTACCCCACCAACTACACGAATATCACCGGCGGACTTTACAGAAAATCCTGAAAGTACGTTTCCTCGAATAACAACCGTACCTACAAAATCAATGTTCCCAGTACTGTAATCCACATCACCATTCACTTCATACACAGGAAACACATTGATTTTACCGCTATCGGTTAAAGTAACAAGACCGTCAATTGCGGCATACATCGAAGTTTCATTATTATCAACGAGTACGTTCTTACCGACTTTAAAATGGGCTTCCCTTCCAGCTCTGAAAGCAAGCTCATCACCTGTTACAGTCTTTCCATGTTTACCAGGCTGAGCAGGGATAATTCTAGCTATCAACTTTCCTTTGAGCACGTTACGAAGCCGAACTAAATCCTTATAATCCACCTTACCATCCGCTTTTTCAAGCGGCTTGCGATCCTCTTCCAGATCAACAGTCAGCATAATGCTTCCGTCGCTTCCATTTACAGCAGGTTCACCCATAGCAATAGCGACTTTACTCCAAAAAAACTCCTCCGGATGACTACAAATACGTTCAACAACATCACGCTGGACCCCGTAGCGAATATTGTGACTGTGCAGGAAGCTTTCCAATTCTGTAGGTGAGCAGGAAAAATTCTCATCCTTTTTGGAGAACTGCAAATACGCGATCCCTTTGTCATCCGAAAAAGTAATACTTAAGTACTGATCCAAGGCATTTTGACCGATCAATTTTGCTCCCCCTTGTCACCGCTAACGGTTAATCGTTCTGCATAAGTAGATCGCGATTCTTCTCAAGTGTTCCCCTCAGCCGTAAAATAGCCTTGGAATGAAGCTGCGAAATCCGTGAAGGAGATAACGACATGACCTCTGCGATTTCGCTCAATGACAAATCTTCATAATATAAAAGGGACACAACGGTCCGTTCTTTCACCGTTAATTTCTCAATACCTTTGGTGAGGGCTTCGCGTAAGTAGAACTCATTTACCTTGCTATCCGGATTTTTAGCTTTATCGTCCACCAGTATGGACATTCGGGTCTCTGATTCCTCTTCACGAATCGGGTCTTCCAGTGAACATAGTGACATTACAGCCACATCCTGCAACATATTTTGAAATTCTGTTACACTAATATTCAGGTATAGACTCATTTCCTCATCACTAACGGATCTCAAATACTTCTGTTCCAGCTGCTGATAAGCGTCCTCGATTTTTTTAGCTTTTTCTCGCACAGATCTAGGGACCCAATCACTTTGGCGTAAGGAATCTAAAATCGCACCACGTACACGCCAGGAAGCATAGGTCTGAAACTGCAATCCCCGTTTGTAGTCGAATTTTTCAATCGCATCAATTAATCCCATTACTCCATTGCTGGCCAGATCATCTTTAGATACATTTTTGGGTAACCCCACAGCCAAACGGCTGGATACATAATCAACAATATGGAGATAACTCTCTATCAGCTTCTTTTTGGCTTCAGGGTTACTGTGTTCTTTCCACTGTTCCCATAGCTCGTCAGTTTCCAATTGAGAAGCTTTACGCTCGTTCAATAGCTTTCACCCTTCCCAAAGTTTAGTCAGAGAGCTTGTCGCGGCGAAACCTGCCTAGTCATAAGAAGAAACGCCTTCGGCGTCCTCTCTGGGACGCCCATCGTTCCTTCGAAAAATATAAGAAATAAAGTATTTAGTGAACCTTTTACATTCTTATATTTTAAGATAACCGATTCCGCCACAGCGCTCGCTTATTCTTCTTTCAGGTGACGAACGGCCTTGGCCAATTCTTCAGGATCTTTCATAGAGACTAGTTTTGGGGGTGTAAGAGGCTTGAACCCCTCACTGTTCCCACTCCCTTGTCCTGGCTTCGGTTTGAGTAGGTTAATTAACTCTTCATCCTCATTAGGGGTACTGATGTCTAACTTGGCACCAAGTTCTTCTTCCTCAACATCCTGTTCATCCGGAGGCGATGATTGATACACGATAAAACCCAATACCCATCTTAGGAGGAAAGCAAGCAGAAACCAGATGATAAATCCTAATAGGCTTCGTAATAAACTAGTACCGAGAACATTGTTACTGTAGGTTACAAAAAATGTGAATACAAAACCTATCAAACCCAACAGCAAGTTTATAAAAATGTTTCCTATCATCTTCATATTTATATTTCCTTAGCGCCTTTTTGCACACTGCGGATGAACAATACACCAGTGTTGCAGGCAATTTCTATCGTACGGCCATAATTACCGCCCGTGTCTTCCGCAATTAAGGGAATTTTTAAATGCTCAAGAGCAAGTTTACAAGCTTCAACATTACGAGGCCCGATCCTCATGGTGTCGCTCCCCCCGGCAAAGGCAAACATTTGTGATCCTCCTGCCATCTTGGCTACGATCCGACTCCGAACCGCACCAAGCTCCAGCAAACGGGATAAGAGCTCCGGCACTGCAGTGTCTGCAAACTTAGCGATGTTTAATTGCCCTTCCCTAGCAATCTCAGAAGTAGGGAGCATCACATGCGCCATTCCCGCGAGTTTTTTTCCAGGGTCAAACAATGTCAATCCCACGCAGGAGCCAAGACCCGTTGTACGAATCAAACTATCCTGGCTTCCAATGTTAAGATCTGCCATCCCTACTTTAATGATGCTTTGTTCTTCAATCATTTTCAAACGGAACTCCTAGCGATTTGAAGATTTTCGGGAATGATTCCGGATCGGGAATAAGGAAAAATTGCCCTTCAATTTCGTTTTTCCCCTCAAAAAAGGTAGTATCGATCAACAATGCATCGTCACCCATTTGCCCAAATTGCAGCAAACCGTAGCTTAGGATGGCTCCAGCCATATCCATGGCAAGTGCGGGAACTGTTGGATACATAGAAAGTGAGGTAAAGTCTGCAAGAGAGGATAGGTACGATCCTGCTAAAATATTTCCAATTTCACTTAGCGCGGAAAGTTCCATTTCTCCAAGTTCTTGGTCACTTAAAATCTCGATGCCTGCAATGCGACTGAGTAAGTTCAAAGCGGCTTCCGGTGAAAGAATGAAAAACAGGTTGCCCGGAGCTTCTCCCTCCACACGTAAGAAAACTGCATATACTAGTTCTTCAGCTCCACCAACTTTGTCCGTAATCTCTTCAAAGTTGAGAAGCTGTACCTTGGGAACAGCCATATCAATCGGCTTATTCAAGAGCTGTGATAATGCGGTGGCTGCATTCCCAGCTCCAATATTTCCGACTTCCTTAAGCACATCCATTTTAAAATCCTTATAGTGCTTAAATAATTCCACAGGTTAACCCTCTAGGCTTTCTAATTGAACGATTTCGCCTTTGTTAAGCACTTCTGACAGATTAAGCATGATCAGCAAGCGCTCTTCACCTATCTTGGCCACCCCATCTAAATACTTCGCTTTGATGCCGCCAACAACATCTGGAGGTGTATCGATAGAATCCCTGTTCAAATCTATTACATCATTTGCTGAATCTACAATGAAACCTACTTCCATTTCATTAACAGATACGATAATTACACGAGACTGATCTGTTTGCTCCGCCTCTTCGATCCCAAAGCGGCCTCGAAGGTCAATCACAGGAATAACAACACCACGTAAATTAATTACACCCTTGATAAACGAATATGTTTTAGGTACACGAGTTATTGGCATCATGCGCTCAATGGTTTGTACCTTCTCAACTTCGATACCGTATTCCTCTGAGCCTAATTTAAACACTATCACTTTAATATCTTCAGCCATGGAACGAACCTCCCTATTCTATCCTAGTTATTTAATAAAAGCGTTCGGATCAATAATAAGTGCGACTTGACCATCTCCAAGTATCGTAGCGCCAGATATCCCTTGAATTTCAGGTAAATATTTACCCAGATTCTTGATAACGACCTCGTTCTGACCAATAAAATCCTGTACAGCTAAGGCTACAAGACGTTCTCCCTTACGCACAACTACGATCTCTGTCTCTTCTTCAGTACTCTCATCATAATCAGGCACTGAAAATAGACGACTTAGAGAAACTAGTGGAATATGAGAATTCCGGAACTCTATCATTTTGTTGCCATGAATCATACGGATTTGAGTGTTCTTCACGATTCCAGTCTCTACAATAGAGGATAATGGAATGGCATATTTCTCAGAACCCAATCGAACAAGCATGGCTGCAATAATAGATAGAGTAAGTGGCAACTGAACTGAGAAATTCGTACCTTTGCCTGGTGAAGAATAGATCGTTACATTACCACCCAGGGAAGAAATCTTAGCTTTTACTACATCCAGTCCTACGCCACGACCTGAGACATCAGAAATAACTTCTGCCGTGCTGAAACCTGGTGCAAATAGCAATTGATAAGCTTCATCATCCGTCATATTCGCTGCTTGCTCTTGCGTGATCACGCCTTTTTTCACAGCAGACTTCAGAACCTTATCTGGATAAATACCTGTTCCATCTTCCTCAATTTCAATGAAGACATGATTCCCGCTGTGGAAAGCACGTAGATGAACTGTCCCAGTCTCAGGTTTACCAGCAGCAATACGGTCAGCAATGGATTCAATTCCGTGATCAACCGCATTACGCAATAAATGCACAAGCGGATCACCAATTTCATCAATTACCGTCCGGTCAAGCTCTGTTTCGGCACCCGTTACAATTAGATCTACTTTCTTATCAAGCGATTTAGCTAAATCACGAACCATACGTGGGAACCGATTAAATACGGTATCTACCGGAACCATGCGAAGCTTCATCACAATATTCTGGAGATCTCCGCTTACTCTGCCCATATGCTCGACGGTTTCCGTAAGATCACCATTCTGAACCTCTGAAGCCAGCTGTTCTAAACGAACTCTGTCAATCAGAAGTTCACTAAATAGATTCATGAGCACGTCTAAGCGTTCGATATCTACGCGAATCGTACGTGAAGGCGCCCCTCCTGTTTTGGCTGCTCCAGGCTTATTACCTTCATCTTTGGTAGGCAATGGTTTAGATGCTACTGGAGCAGCAGGAGTTGTTTCCTCTACAGTGACTGTTGCGGCAACCTCTGACACGGCAGCTGCCGATTCTTGACCAAGCATTTTCAAGGATTCCTGATCTAGTGCTACTACTGTTACTTTATCAATTTCAGACAAATTCATAATCATGGCCTGAATCTGATCAGCGGTTTTTTGGGTTATGTAATAGAGTGAGAAGCTTTGGTCAAATTTCTCTTGTTCTATATCTTGAACGGACGGGAAGGATTTAACTACTTCCCCTGAACGTTCAAGTAAATCAAACACCATATATGCACGTACAGCCTTGAGTTGACAATCCTTACGGATCGTTACGTCTACATACAATGCATGATGCCCTTCCTGAATCGATTGTTCTATAACAGAAAATTGAAACTCATCTAAATGAATCGGAGTTTCAGCTGCTTGTGCAGCAGGTGTATTAACAGCAGAGGCTGCTCCGCCTTCAACTGGAATCTCACCCCGGACGATAGCCTGTAGGGATGAGACAATGGCTGATACATCTGCTTTACCTTCGCCACCTCTAGTAATATCCTCAACCATAGACTCTAAGGCATCCAAACTTTTGAATAACGTATCAAAAATGAAATCCTGCATGCGCAGCTTGTTATTACGTACAAGGTCTAACACATTCTCCATTTGGTGTGTAAGTGAAGCCAGATCTTCAAAGCCCATAGTCGCTGCCATACCTTTTAAGGTATGCGCAGAGCGGAATATTACCTGCACGATACTAAGATCCTCAGGATTCGCTTCCAGCCCCATCATGCTCTCGTTCAATGACTGCAGATGATCATTCGACTCATCAATAAACATGGATAAATATTGGTTCATGTCCATAGTAGAGCACCTCCCCTTCGAGTTCGCTTTTCCGTTATTTAACGGCTTGCACTAGCCTTGGAGCAATTTCTTGCAAAGGCAGTACATGTTTGACGCACTGCAATTCCACCGCAGATCGCGGCATCCCGTAAACGACACAGGTCTCTTCACTTTCAGCAAAAGTTGAGGTAACCCCTGAGTCATAGAGAGATTTCATCATCCTAGCACCATCACTACCCATCCCTGTCATCAGCAATACGTGCCGATCCAGAGATGTGAGCGGAAGCAATGATTCGAATAAAACATCCACTGAAGGTCGGTGGCCATTTCGCGCCTCCTCCTTCGTGAGTACAACTGCATATTGCCCTTTAGATGTTGGGGTTACTTGTAAATGATAACCTCCAGGTGCAATATAAGCGGCTCCTTTTCTTAATATCATCCCCTGCTCTGCTTCTAACACTTCTAGCGGACTGAATGTATTCAGTCGCTGGGCTAGTGATTTCGTAAAGTTAGGCGGCATATGCTGCACAATGACAATAGGAGCTGGAAAATCCGCTGGGATTTTCTCCAGGAGTACCTTCAGTGCACGAGGTCCGCCTGTAGAACAACCGACTGCAACTAATTTGTGTAAATTCTTGCTACCAACCATTCGATCCGGAGAAAGTCCTGGAGGATCAGACGATACCTCCACTAAAGAATCTATCACCGGTTTGGGCGGAATTGGTTTATTCTCTGCTTTAGACTTTGGTTTAGCCTTTTCGATTATCGGTGTTTTAGCAGAGATGATTGGTTTGGTAGCTTTTTTAGGGATAATACTATCTACTGGCTGTTTCCCCCGAGGTTTTCTCATTCCTTCATCTTTGAGAGAAGATTTAAGTGCTGCCTTGGATTTATCCGGTAATAATCTCGATGGAGTCGGCAGTAATGGCTCTAAAGGCGTGATGTCAGGCATCCTAAAAGCAGATGCTCGCGCTTCACGTTGCTCTCGAGCCAACATAGCTTCTTTCATTTGCTCTCTTAGGGATTCCCCTACGCCCGTAATATCCTGGGAATTTGATATTGAAGGTTTACGAATAAAATCAAAAGCGCCCCATTCCAGTGCGAGAATGGTTTCCTTCATGCCCTCTTCATTGATGCCTGACAGCATAATCACTGGCAGCGGATCTGACGCCATTATTATTTTCAGCGCTTCCAGGCCGTTCATCTCCGGCATTTCTACATCCATAGTAACTAGATCCGGTCGAAGTTTGTTTATCTTCTCGATAGCCTCGCGGCCATTTGTGGCTGTTGCCGTCACCTGAAAGTCAGCGTCATTTTCAATTAAATCGGAAATGATCTTGCGCATAAATGCAGAATCATCAACAACCAAAACTTTATATGGCTTCATATCATTTCCACCTCTGTCCCAGATTCAGAACAATTATTTACTTCGCTTTAACCATTTATGGATAAAGCCTTTAATACCTTGAACCTTTGTATCTTTTTTATCATCTATGGTCAAATAACTTAGGGCTAGCCGATGTATATCTTTTGCAGCAACACTGTTTGGAAAAGCCAATGAAAATGGCGTCTGCCTTTTGACAGCCTGCACTACATGGGCATCTGAGCTTATATGACCAAGATAGGAAACATCCATTTGCAAAAAACGACTGGCGGCCATGCGGATCTTATCACTTGTCACTGATGCTTCTCTCTCATCACCCGCTTGATTCACGATCAGTTTAAAAGAAATCTCCGGATACGTCCGATTCACAACCTTCATTAATGCGTAAGCGTCTGTAATAGCCGTTGGCTCTGGTGTTGTAACTACTAGGCAATCGTCCGCAGAGGTTATAAACTTCATCGTTTCCTTAGATAATCCAGCACCTGTATCGAACAAAATATAATCCATGCTGTCCGCTATAAGGGCTATCTGGGCTGTGAAATAATTAAGGTCTGATTCCGAAAGAGAAAACAACTCATCCATGCCCGACCCACCAGCTATAAAAGGAAGCCCGTTCGGTCCTAACTGAATAATCTGCTCAATATCCGCTTCTCTTTTTAACAGATGATATAGGTTATACTTCGTCGACACGCCCATTAACACATCTATGTTAGCCATGCCAATATCTGCATCGAACAGCAATACTCTCTTTCCCATTGCTTTTAAAGTTAAAGCGAAATTAAGTGTGAAATTCGATTTCCCTACGCCACCTTTACCACTACAGACAGTAATGATTCGGGCGGATGTTTCCCTTTTTTCAGCTAGTTTAGGCTCCTGACTGGATACAAGCTGTCTCAAGGATTGTGCCTGATCCATCATGTTTCACCTGTTCCAAGAAGCATCTCACTAAGTTGTTCTTTGGAAGCCATTAATAAATCGTCAGGTACATTTTGACCATTGGTCATATAAGATAAAGTGAGAGGGAAATCATTCAGGACGTTAAAGAGTGGTCCATAACTTCCCGTCTCATCTAGCTTGGTAAAAATAACTTTATCCAGCTTGTACCTGCCGAAATGCTCAGCAATCAATTTCATATCACGGCTTTTCGAAGTCAAGCTGAGCACAAGATAGGTCTCACTTCTTAACTCCTTTGCTAACAAGCTTTGCAGTTCTGCTACAAGCATATCATTGCGATAATTCCGTCCAGCTGTATCCATTATTACAAGATCACAACTCTCCAATCGAAAGAGTGCTCTTTGTAAATCTCCGGGAGATTGTACTACCTCTAGCGGAACATTCAGGATAGCTGCGTATGTACGCAACTGCTCCACAGCTGAAATCCGATACGTATCAGAGGTGATAAAACCAACCTTGCGTCCGTTTTTGAATAGCTGTTCAGCCGCAAGCTTGGCTATGGTAGTAGTTTTCCCGACTCCTGTGGGCCCTGCAATATATACGATTTGGGTATCACGTGCAATTCCATCAGCGATTCGCCCTGCCAGGAATCCATCGAGCTGTTCTTTCAAGGACTCCTGAAATTTCTCAGGTCCCCAAGTACGCCCTTCATCCGCCCAACGTTCAGAGATATTACTAATCCATTCTTCAACAAGTACAGTATCCATCTCCTGCTCAATCAAAAGATCTCTAAGCTGCTGGAGACTATCCGGTAACTCTCTTGCCCCTGATGACTGCCTCGCAATTCGTTCCATCCAAAGCTTCATATCTCTAATTTCACGAAGAACATCATTCTCAAGCGCCGAGGCAACCTCTGGTGTTTGATCTAACCCTAAGGATTCATATAAGGCTGATACAGAGGTAGCTTCATCTGGATTGGATTCAAGCGATTTCTGATCAGGCTCTGGATGTTTGGCTATTGATTCCTTTACATCAATAGCTTCGGATAAGGCAGCGGCGATTTCCGCAAAGGACCGAGGCTCTTCCGGCTTTTCCACCGTGACAGTAGAAGCAGATGATGATGATGAAGATGAAGCTTTTTGGTAAGCTTGCGGGACAGCGCTGCGCGGAATGTTCATCGCAGGCTTCACAAGCTTTTCAGGAGCACTCTCCTTTTGAGCTTTTTCAACAGCCGCTACTACCTCTATTTTTTTCTTTTTAAACAATCCTAAAAATCCGCCAATCTTGATTTCTTTAGTACTTAAAATTACAGCCTCGCTTCCAAGCTCACTCCGAATGGAATGCATGGCGTCAGGCATCGTATCCACCACATAACGCTTCACTCTCATAAATTCACCACTCCGACGCTTTGTATTTCAATGTTAGGCTCTAGTTCGCTATAAGACAGTACAGGAATATCCTGCATTGTCCGTTCAATCACCTGCCGCAAATACATACGAATGGTTGGTGATGTGAGTACAATGGGCTGTTGTCCTGACTGCAGCAGTCGGTTGATCTGTTCACTTAACCGCTGATAGATCGTTTGAGTCGATGCTGGATCCAATGCCAGGTAACTGCCCTGTTCTGATTGCTGCACACTCTCAGAAATTTTCTTCTCCAGATTAGGTCCCACCGTAATAACCTTCAGAGTCTCTCCTACTTGCGAGAATTGCTGAGTAATCTGTCTGGACAAGGACTGACGAACATATTCGGTAAGAATATCAGGATCCTTAGTGTAAGTCCCGTAGTCCGCTAACGTCTCGAAAATAGTAACTAAATCCCTGATTGATATTTTCTCGCGCAGCAGCTTGGCAAGTACCTTTTGCACATCCCCAATCGCCAACACAGAAGGAATAAGATCATCAACAAGCACAGGATAATTGTCTCTTAAGTTATCCACCAACATCTTAGTTTCTTGTCGTCCTAACAACTCATGTCCATACCGCTTAATCAGCTCCGTCAAATGTGTTGCAACAACGGATGGTGGATCTACCACGGTATAGCCGGACAATTCAGCCCGCTCTTTAACCGATTCGTCAATCCATAACGCAGGAAGTCCAAAGGATGGTTCAATGGTCTCAATACCGTTTATAGATTCATCATCATAGCCGGGACTCATGGCCAAGTAGTGATTAAGTAATAATTCACCGCCGCCGACAGTATTTCCTTTAATTTTTATGACATATTCATTCGGTTTTAGTTGAATATTGTCGCGAATGCGAATAACAGGCACTACAAGACCCATTTCAAGGGCACATTGCCGTCGAATCATGATGATACGATCTAGTAAATCTCCACCCTGACCTGTATCTGCCAAAGGTATAAGGCCATAGCCGAACTCGAATTCAATAGGATCTACAGAGAGTAAATTAATTACACTTTCCGGACTTCGTACCTCTTCAATCTGTTTCTCTTCAACAAGCTGCTCTTCGGCAATCTGTTTTCGATTTAAATTTTGTCCCATACTATAGGCTGCAAAAGCCAGCAAACCAGCTAGCGGGAGCGTAGTAATCATATGTATAGGTGTAAAGAGACCTAGAAAAGCAACAGTAACTGCAACAATATATAACAATTTTGGATAGGAGAGTAACTGACCTGTTAATTCTTCTGCCAGATTACCTTCCGATGAAGCTCTAGTAACGATAAGACCTGCTGCAGTCGAAATGAGCAAAGCAGGAATTTGGCTGACTAGACCGTCCCCGATCGTCAATACGGAATAAGTAGATAACGCAGTGGAGAAATCCATTCCGTGCACAACCATACCGATAATAAATCCACCAATAAGATTGATCAACAGAATAATGATACTCGCAATCGCGTCTCCTTTAACGAATTTACTCGCACCATCCATGGCTCCGAAAAAATCCGCCTCCCGCTCAACATTGCGGCGACGTTCACGTGCCTGTGTTTCGTTAATCATGCCTGCGTTAAGATCCGCATCAATACTCATCTGCTTGCCGGGCATTGCATCCAAGGTAAATCTCGCCCCTACCTCAGCTACACGCTCAGACCCTTTAGTAATAACAATAAACTGAACTACTACCAAAATCAGAAACACGATAAATCCAACGGCAATTTGTCCACCAGCGATCCAGCTTCCGAAAGTAGATACCACGGAACCGGCATCTCCATAAGTCAGGATCAATTTCGTAGTCGAAATATTTAGTGACAGACGAAACAATGTCGTAACAAGCAATAGTGAAGGAAAAATTGAAAATTCGAGTGCATTCTTCGTGTTCATAGCAACTAATATGATAATTAATGCTATAGAGATATTAATAACTAGCAAAACGTCCAAAAGCCAGGACGGGATAGGCAGAATCATCATAAGCACGATACCGATGATGCCTAGCAAAACTGTTAAATCTTTAGCTTTCAATGTCCTAACCCCCCGCCTTATTTCCTCTTACCTTTAAGTTTATATACATATGCCAGCACTTCAGCTACAGCCTGAAACAGATCATTTGGAACGACATCTCCAATTTCTGCTCTTTGGAATAATGCCCGTGCCAGCGGTTTGTTTTCCATAGTCACGACGCCATGTTCTTTAGCTAGCTCCCGAATACGAAGTGCTACATAATCCTGCCCTTTTGCAATAATCTGTGGCGCCTCCATTGTGGAGCCATCATATTTTAGCGCAACAGCAAAGTGAGTTGGATTTGTAATAATTACATCCGCGTTAGGAACTTCCTGCATCATACGCTGCATGGCCATTCTGCGTTGGCGTTCCCTGATCTTACCTTTAATTAGAGGGTCACCCTCCATTTTTTTGTATTCATCCTTGATATCCTGCTTGGACATTTTCAGGCTTTTTTCGTGCTCGTACTTCTGATACATAAAATCTAGAAAAGCCATAATTAGCAGTGCAACCCCGATTTTCAAACCAAGACTCATCGTCAGCTTGGCCGCAAACTTAAAAATCCCCTCCGCACTGATATGCGACAGGGATGCAAAGTTCTTCTTTTCTCCCCATAACGTGCTATATACCAGATAAGAAATAATTAGAAGCTTGAATATTGATTTCAGGAATTCTACAAACGAACGCATAGAGAAAATATTTTTGAATCCTTTTATCGGATTAATCTTACTGAATTTAGGAGTAATCCCCTCTCCCGTAGCCATAAAGCCCACCTGCGCCAAGTTGGAGACAAGCGCCATAACAAACGTAATTCCAAGTAATGGAGCTAGCAAAATCAAGATTTGCAATCCATACTGATTAAATAGCAGCGTTATATTCTCAGGCGTAACGTCCAGCATCATACGATTCTGAAAAACGTCCGTGTATAGCTTTATAAAACGCTCTTTCATAAAACCACCAAACATCATCAAGCTAACTACCGCAGCTAGCAATACAACCGCACCAGACAGCTCAGCACTTTTGGCTACTTGACCTTTTTTACGAGCATCCTGCCGTTTCTTCGGGGTTGCTTTTTCCGTCTTTTCACCGGCGAAGAGTTGAAGATCTAGTCTATAACGCTTCGTCTTAGGCATAATACTCTCCCCTTACGGTCACCTACGGCTTCTTCCCCATGAGACCCAGTAAATTCTCCATGGATTCGAACATGATTTCGAAGAGATTCTGAAACAACACAGCCAGACCTGGCATCAGCACTAAAAGAAGTGCAATACCTATGATGATTTTTAGCGGAACCCCAATAACGAATACATTATATTGCGGAGCAGTTCTCGCCAAAAAAGCAAGACCAACATCGGTCAGAAACAGTGCAGTAACTAATGGAGCCGACATTTGAAAAGCTAATACAAACGACTGTGCAAATGTTCGGACCAGAAACTCTGACAAACTACCATCAACCATGCGTAGAAATAAATCATTATTCATAGGAATCCATTTATAGCTGTACACAATAGCATCTAGTAAATGGTGATGTCCATTCATACTCAAAAACATTAGCAGGGCTATCATATATTTGAAATTACCGAGAATAGGTGCTGACGTTCCTGTCATAGGATCAATGACGTTGGCAATACCAAAGCCAATCTGAATATCAATGAAAGAACCTGCTGTCTGAATCGCCATAAACATCAGATATCCAATGAAACCTAGCAATAAACCTATTAATACCTCTCTCATAATCAGCAAAATATAACTAAAATCCTGCGGGATCGTAATCCCTGTTCCATTCGCACTAAAGACTACCAATGCTACAAAAAAAGATATGCCTATCTTAAAAGTTGTCGGTACTCCTTGAGAAGAAAATACAGGAACGACAACAAAAAAGGCTGTAATTCGACAAAAAATAAGCAAAAAGACGGGTAAACTTTGCAATAAGGTATCCATGTTCATTGCTTAACCAATATACATATAGAGATTGCCTAGAATTTGGCTAGTAAAGTCAATTAGCTTCGTGATGATCCACGGTCCAAATAGCAATAAAGCCAGCAGTACTGCGACGATTTTTGGAACAAACGCAAGCGTCTGTTCCTGAATCTGTGTCGTAGCTTGAAAGATACTGATTATTAGCCCCACCACCAGACCAAGAATCAGCATGGGAGCGCTGACTTCCAGCACTAAATATACGGCTTGGCTTGCTAGACCGATAATAAACTCCGTACTCAATCCTCATGCCTCCTCTTAAGGTCAGGTGTTAAAACTAAGAAGTAGTGATTTAATGACTAAGTACCAGCCGTCTACCAGTACAAAGAGCATAATTTTAAAAGGTAATGAAATCATGACCGGGGGAAGCATCATCATCCCCATGGCCATCAACGTACTCGCCACAACAATATCAATAATCAGAAATGGAATGAAAATTAAGAAGCCCATTGTAAAAGCTTTTTTCAATTCTCCAATTGCGAAAGCTGGCACCATCACCGTCAGTGGAATATCACTGTATGTAGCCGGTTTAGCCGATCCCGTATAACCGGTATATTTCATAAATAACAAAAGGTCTTTGGAATTGGTCTGTTTAAACATAAACTCTTTCATCGGATCAGCAGCTTTATCAAAAGCCTCAGTCTGGGTAATCGTCCCCTTCATATACGGCTGTAATGCCGTTTCATTCACTTGCGCCAAAGTTGGCGACATAATGAACAGGGTCAGAAACAGAGCAAGCCCTACCAGCACCTGATTCGGAGGCATGGCCTGAGTACCAAGTGAGGTTCTAACAAAACCGAGCACGATTACAATTCTAGTAAAACTGGTCATAAGAACTAGAAACGCCGGAGCAATACTCAGAACCGTAACGAGAAGAAGAATTGATATGGAACTGGTACCACCGCTTGAACCATCTTCATTACCGACCTGAATATTAACATTAGGTATAGGATCAGCATGTATCGGCCGCATCATAACTATACTAATGAACCCGAACAGCAGAATAGCAAGAATTAGCTTCTTTTTCATAAATTCCTCGACTCATCCTTAGTAGCATCATCCCGGAACAGCTCTTCCATTTTCTCTTTACGCTCTGGTGCAGAACGAAGCTTGGATTGCAGTGTCTCGTAAAAGGATGATGATTCACTAAGCTCGATTTCTTCTGATGGAACCTCCCCACGCAGCTTAACCTTAACCTTGGCCATAAGCGGTGCGAGAAAATTATTCTGGTTGGAGGATTGATCCTCAAATGCTGCAATGATCAAAGCCACTTCATCTGGATCAGTGACTTTATCCAAGATGGATATATTCTCACCAATCCCGATTAAGTATAGGCTGCTTCCCAGTTCAATAACCTGCATCGACTTGTTAGGTCCAAGCCCCACAGCACCAAGCGTTCGAATGGAGCGCCCGCTCATAAAGGTCTGATTACGACGTCCAAGAAAACGGATCAGCAGCACAATAAGTACAATGATTACTGCAAGGACAAAAATAACTTTAAACAAATTCAGCAGGGTATTACTGCTTCCGAGCGTTTCGGAATATAACATGACTTTATCCTACACACCCAACGTTTTGTTGATAGCTTCGATAACTCGGTCAGCTTGGAAAGGCTTCACAATAAAGTCTTTTGCTCCCGCTTGAATAGCATCGATAACCATAGCCTGCTGGCCCATGGCTGAACACATGATGACCTTAGCTGCCGGATCTACCTTCTTGATTTCTTTCAGGGCGGCGATTCCGTCCATCTCAGGCATAGTTATATCCATCGTGATAAGGTCCGGACGCAGTTCTTTAAATTTCTCTATAGCTTGAGAACCGTCCTGAGCTTCGCCCACTACTTCAAATCCGTTTTTCGACAAAATGTCACGGATCATCATTCTCATAAATGCTGCATCGTCCACGATTAGAATTCGGTTAGCCATTTTTACAAAATCCTCCCTAAGTATGCTTATTGTAATTTCTGAATTCGGTCCCACTGGCTGACGATATCCGTAACGCGTACGCCGAAGTTTTCGTCGATAACTACGACTTCACCTTTGGCAATAAGCTTGTTGTTAACCAAAATATCTACAGGCTCACCAGCGAGCTTGTCCAGCTCAATGATCGAGCCTTGAGACATTTCTAAAATATCTTTAATCTGCTTCTGGGTCCTTCCTAATTCTACGGTTACTCTAAGCGGTATGTCCATCAATAAATTTAAATTGTTTTCATCAATATGACCAAAAGCTCCACCGTTAAGGTTAGCAAACTGTACAGGCTGTACATTTACATTGCGATTCGCTTCAGGACTAAGCGGTGGTGTCTGTCCATAAGGCATGCCTTGAGGTGGCATTCCGTAGGGTGGCATCCCTGGCATGCCATACGCCGGCATTCCTGCTGGAGGGTAATAATATCCGCCTTCTGGCATCCCTGGATAACCAGGCATCCCCTGCGGCAGGTATGGCGGAGGTGTTTCTCCTGCGGGCTGTGAAGGCGCCTGGTGCACTGGAGGAGCTACAGGAGGCGTCTCTTGAGCTGGCTTAGAAGAAGGTTCTGTCGCCGTTACTGCAGCCTCCTGCGCTGCAGGACTTACATCACCCAGAAGCATCGTTACCATATCCTTAGCAAACTGGACAGGCAAGAGCTGCATAATAGTAGAGTCTATTAAATCTCCTATCTTGAGTCGGAACGAAATTCGAATTAAGGTTTCGTCATTGGGTAAGCTGCCTACACCTTCACCGCTGGACATGTTCAGAATGTCGATACCCGGAGGCGAAATATTAACAAATCGATTGAAGATAGTAGACATTGATGTGGCAGAAGAACCCATCATTTGGTTCATAGCTTCCTGCACAGCACTAATGTGAATTTCATTCAATTCTTCATCTTTAGGTTCGCCTTCCCCACCAAGCATTAAATCTGCGATGACCTGTGCATCCCTAATCTTAATAACAAGTGAGTTAATACCTTGAAATCCATCTACATATTCCACGTGTACAGCTACATGTGGTTTAGGAAAAGCCACTTCAAACTCCCCGCGTGTAATGATAGAAACTTGAGGGGTTGTAATATCAACCTTTTTTCCCAGTAAAGTGGAAAGAGCTGTCGCTGCACTACCAAACGTTATATTACCGATTTCACCCAAAGCATCCTGTTCAAACGGTGTTAAATAGTCATTTACCGTTTTCTCTGAAGGAGCCAATGAGCCTTCCGCAGATTGTCTCAGAAGGGCGTCGATTTCTTCTTGGGATAAATAATCTTTACTCGTCAAATTCTTCAACTCCTTCACTAACAATCTCGTCTATTTGCACGGCTACCTTGTCTTTCACCATTCCAGGACTTCCGATGAACTTAAGCTTCTCCCCTACCTTAATCGAGAGTCCAGAATCTACATTCCTGTTTAGTGAGATCACGTCACCAACGCTAAGCCCAAGAAACTCAGATATAGATAAGCTCGATTCTCCAAGTTCAGCGACAATCGGCAGTTTCGCCTTATGCACTCTAGCCTTGATTGCTTCAAGTTCATCTGCATCCCGCGTCTTCTTCTCTGTTACAAACCATTGGTGAACAGATAGTCTAGACATTATTGGTTCCAGAACGACGTGCGGTATGCAAAGATTGATCATACCTGTTGTATCTCCAATTTTGGTGCTTAACGAGATTAATGCAATGGTCTCATTGGGCGATACAATTTGCATGAACTGTGGGTTCGTTTCGAGCGCTTCCATGCGCGGCTGGATATCCAGCACAGTCTTCCAAGCTTCCTGCAAGCTCTCAAAACATCTGCTGAAGATACGCTCCATAATCGTTGTTTCGATTTCAGTTAAAGCATTAATCTTAGATGGCGCAGTCCCAAAACCGCCCAGCAATCTGTCCAGCATAGCGAAAGCGATGTTGGGATGAACTTCCATTACCATTCGACCTTCTAAAGGTTCGGCTTCAAAAATGTTCAGTATTGTCATTTTCGGAATGGAACGAATGAATTCATCATAAGGGAGCTGCTCTACTTGAACGACATTAATCTGCACAAAGGTGCGTAATTGGGCTGAAAAGTACGTTGTAAGATAGCGTGCGAAATTGTCATGAATCCTTGTAAGACTACGGATATGATCTTTCGAAAATCGAACAGCCCGTTTAAAGTCATAAGATCGGATCTTCTTCTGAGTTTCTTCCTTTTTAAGTTCATCGGCATCCATCTCACCTGAAGAAAGTGCAGCAAGTAGAGCATCTATTTCGTTTTGTGATAGTACATCAACCAATTCAATCACCCCCCCATCAAAGAATTATCATGCCTGAAGCTACATAGAAGCCAAAAGGAATTTGGTGACTTCGATCTGAGTGATATTGCCTTCGGTCAATGTCTTATTGATCAGATTAACAAGCTTGCTGCTAAGCTGGTCTTTACCATTTGCTCCATTAAGCTCCTCAGGTTTGGTATCTGCAAGCGTTTTGATAATAATCGGTTTGATTTTGATCTCTTTTATTTTTTCGAAAGCTTCCTTTGATTTCGCAGAATTCAGTTGGAAGGCGAAATCTATTTGAACGATATAATCGGGATCAGCAAGATTTGTTTTGATCTCTGTGATCTCTGCCGTTAATTCGACGATTTCATCTGCAGTTAAATGCTTGGTTTCCACACTTTGAACCGCAGCATTTACATCGTTCGTATCTTTCGGAAAGATCTTGTCCATTAATAGAAATGCGGCTATCACGATAAGTGTAATCGCAAGTAAAATTGTAAGTAACCATGGCAGCATCTTCTTCATGTTAGCTCCTCCATTGACTGGACTTTAATGGTGGCAGCATATGTGCCTATGTCCCTGTTATAATCCCGGATCTTCGTAATAACTTCCTCAGCTTTTTCAAGCACGATCAGTCTTTTTCCGGTTACTAGCGTAATATATGTATCCGGGCTTTCTTCTACCATTTCTACCAGTAGGGCATTGATCCACATCGGTGTTCCATTTAATCTCGTTACCGATATCATAACAGGCCTCCTAACAAAAATAGGGGGAGGGGTATCTCCCCCACGACTCCGCGTTAACCTTTAAAAAAGATATTAAATTATTGATAAAATTAACGCTTCAGGTTTACTACTTCCTGCAGCACTTCATCAGAAGTCGTAATAATACGAGAGTTCGCCTGGAATCCACGTTGCGATACGATCATTTCTGTAAATTCATTCGTAAGATCCACATTGGACATTTCGAGTTGACCAGAAATGATCGCCCCAGTGCCATCTTCTGTATTATTCGCTGTAGTCGGAACAAGTTCGCCTTCTGCATTCGCATTGAGTGACATACGGTACAGATTGCCACCGATCTTCTCTAGACCAGATGGATTGGTTACCTTAGCTACACCGATCTTCACACCTGCTTCAGTCGTTCCATCCGCCATGGTCTGAACAATTGTTCCATCATTGGAAATGGAGAATGCTGTTACATCATCACCCAGTTGAATGGCAGTACCATCGGCATCTATCACATGAAGTCCGTCAGAAGTAACAAGATTACGCGCAGCGTCTATGTGAAAATCTCCTGCACGTGTCAAAAAAGCAGTTTCCTGATCCGCAGTAAGCTTCACTAGGAAAAAACCATCGCCGTCAATACGCAAATCTGTCGGATTGTTAGTAGTTTGAGCACTACCGGCTAAATGGAGTGTATCAATAGAAGCGATGCTTACACCCAGTCCTACTTGTTTAGCATTCACACCACCTGCGCCATCATCACTTGGAGCTGTTACTCCAGAAACAGTTTGACTCATAATGTCCTTAAACATAACGCGTCCTGATTTAAAACCAATTGTATTAACATTGGCAATGTTATTTCCGATTACATCAAGCTTAGTCTGAAAGCCTCTCATCCCTGAAACCCCTGAATACATTGATCTTAACATTTGTGTTGTCCTCCCAGATTATAGAGTCCTAATAACTTACTAAGTGAATGGGACCGCGTCAGTCGGTCAGCGGCCGCCTCGGCTTTCCGTTAGGACCAGCCGGTTATGAAATCACAATTGCACTATCAATTTGCGTAAACACGTTATCTTTAATCGAATTTCCATCCATAGCGGTTACAACCGTACGATTCGGGACACTTACGATAAATGCCAAGTCCTTCATTAATATCAAGGATTCTTTACTGCCTTTGGCAGCAGCTTTATCCACAGCAGAAGAAATCTGATCCAGTTGTCTGCTTCCAAGTTCAATTCCTCTTTGTTCAAGACGCTTAGCAGCATGATTACTGAATTTTAGTAGCTTCTGTTGCAGTACGCTCTCAAAGGTGGCTTCTCCAGTCACAGTCTGCTTCGGTATCGAAGATCGCTGTAACGTTGAGGAAAGTAGGGACGACGCAGGATACAGTTGGCCTATGGTCAGCCTGTCACTCATATTGTCGCCTCGCTTCCTCCGTTATTCTCCGGAGTATTACTATCTGTACCAGAACCATTCTCTGTTGTTGCGGGATTCTGAATTTGTGTAATATCGGTTAAAGCAATTCTGTCTTTCCCCACAACCGCATATTGAATCCCCTTGCTGACAACGATTGATTCTACATTCCCTGTCTTAGGTAGATTTGTGGCGGTATCCGTCCATGTGATATCTTTACCAATCAAGCCGGATACCGAGCCAAGAGACTGATTCATTGATGTAAGCTGTGTAGAGATATTCATCAGCTGCTCAACAGATGTAAACTGTGCCATTTGAGCAATAAATTCTTTATCTTGCATCGGTTGCATCGGATCTTGATTCTGCAGCTGAGTGATCAATATCTTCAAAAACTGATCCTTACCCAAGACAGAATTCCCTGTTGTTTTAGTAGATTCAGGCTTTGTATAATTCCACTGGTCTTTGGTAGAAACAGGAGGAGTCGTTGACGTCATAACCGTTCACCTCTCTTTCACTTCTGATAAGTTTAAGCTTTAGCAGAGAAAGATCCACCTTGAGACTGATCTTCTTGCCCTGTGTTTGAAACCCAGTCTTTCCATTCACCATTTAGCTCAGCGGCAAGAATGGCATCATTAGCTTCCTCACGACTTTCTTTGGAACGTCTACCCTGCTGACCACTTCCAGAGCCAGGTTGGCGTCCTTCTTGACCCCATTGTGAATTGAGGGGGGTATTATTTTGTGTGACTTCTAATTTCTCTACCTGGAGGCCTTGAGACTGCAATGCCGCTCGAAGCTGGTTCATCTGCTGTTCCAACATATCCTTAGCTCCGGAATGTTCAGTCATAAACTGTGCAACCAGATGGCCGTTTTGCATAGTAATCTTAACATCTACTTGTCCGAGATTTTCTGGAAAGAGTGATATCGTAGCCTCAGCTACTCCGCCTTTTTGCACAATCTCCAATTTACCAGTAATAAAACCGGTCATTTCCTGTGCAAACTGATGAACGGGTACAGGAGCTACTGGAACCTCAGCCTTCAACGGAGCAGTAATTCCTCCCCGAAGAGCTAGTTGACCAGCAGTTACAACCTCATGATCTCCTTCTATGATAGTAGTTCCTGATGTGGAATCTTGAGCTGATTCTGCCTGCTTTGTTTCTCCAGTTGCACTGCTTTTAATCAATGGAGCGGTAAGCTCTGCTTCAGGATCTTGAACAGTTCCTGAGGTCACAGGCGAAGTTAGGACTGCTTCATTCTTAATTGCAGCTGCTTCTCCAGCACGGTTACTAAGGTTTTGAATGGTCTTATCCGTCGTATTACCTTTGCTTTCAGTCACTATAGGTTGTTGTAAAGATACACCAGAATTTTCATTTAAACTGGAGTTCTTTCCCTTTCCCTTAATAGTGTTAGCGGAGGACTGTTCTAGTATTGCTGTGAAATTATTTAACAGGCTTATTCCTTTACTAGCAGCTTCTTCGTTCCCACTGACAGCAGCTTCCTGAATCATAGTAACTAAACTTTGCAAATCATCTTGAACAGCAAATCGCAGCGTATCCGCATGCTGAGCTAACGGCGACAAGCTTCCTGCCGACTCCGTATCAGATGTAGCATCACCCTCAGTCGCTTGACTTCCTGATAGAAGAGCTGCTACCTGAAGAAGCCAAGCTTGCAAAGCTACCAGCACAGCAGGATCGCTATTGATGCTTTCATCCAGATTTTCAACATCAGCAGTTAGCTTCTCGATAAGATCAGAATTCTGCGTATCTTGCCCCCCTTGATCTTCTCCAGTCGTCTGCACTTCCTTTAAAAGACCTTGCAATAAAGAGGCTAGATTTCCCAAAAGCGGATCAGTAGGTACCGATGTGGTGGTAGCTGTGTTTCCTCCCATAGTTTGCACTAAAGTCTGCGCGAAAGGTACAGCTGCTGTTGTGCCAGTAGAAGTCGATGAGCTACCGCTTGCAGCTGTTGTATTTGCGCTCACAAGCGATTGAACCACTAAACTCATATTATTTTTCACCTCCTTTCAATATTTATTTAGCACCCATCAAACGGTTAACAATCTTCGCGGTTTGCGCACTATCATTTTTAGTCATTTCCCCCAAAATCGAAGAACGAACACTATCACTTACGGTATTCATAATCGTTACTACTTTATCCGGGCTAATCTTGTACATTTCTCCTAGTAGAGAAGCTGCATTGGCAGGCGTCATTGAACTAAAGGTTTGGTTCAACTTTTCCTTATCCAGATTTGTACTAGTTTTAGTCGTTTGAGTAGTGCCAGCTTCTTTTTTCAATCTAGATTGAAGAGCAGCAATAGCCATATCACTAGAAGAGGTAGTTTCTTTCAACTTAATCGTGACATCTGCCGCTTTTTGAGGATCCATTTTTTCCAGAATGGCAGTTTTACTCGCTTTATTCATTACGCTGAATATCTGCACCATCTCTTCAGTAGTCAAATTCTCCATAATCGGTGCAGCTTTGGAAGCTTTCATGCCCGCGTACAGCTTCGCCAGATCAGTAACCTGCTTCTGATAAGGTTCATCTGTTTCCCCGGTGTTTACTTCAGCAGCTGCAGCAGCTTCCGTCTTCATTCCCTCAATTTGCGACTCTAGCGCCTGAACCTTGGTATCCTGGCCTGTTTTTTCATCTGTGACCTTCTTCAACTCCACTGCCTGCTGGGCAAGCTGAGCTTTGAGCTCCTTAATCGTTGAGTTTGAGCTCACTTCCTGCTTTTTGCTTTCTTCCTTTGGTTTAGAAGGATCTGTTGGCGGATCAGGAACCCATTTTTCCAGAAACGGAATTTTATTCGCAACTTCAAGCACATTATTACGAATGTCCATATTAAAAAGCGTCAACAGTACTCCAAGCAGTACTAGCGTGAAGATAATCGGTATCATTAGAAATAAGAACCGCTCAAATTTCCCCGCTGACCCTTCATTTTCAAGTTCCATGTCATTATCAATATTAGCCACTAGCGGAAACCTCCCGGGTTAGAGGGATTTCATCGCGAAGCGGACGGTTGCCATCTCATCCAGTTCGTTTTGTTCCCGTAAAATCATACTTTGCTGAAACTGTGTCTCAGCCTTATCTTTTGCCTTTAACCATACTTTTTCATCTAATACCTTTGTGCTTAACTGATCTTGCTTCTTCAACACTTCCTGATGTGCACTTCTAATGTCCGTATGTTTACGGGCAATGCATATATCCAGGTATTCTACATATTCTTGCATTTCACGAATCTTCGCCATAGGGGCCTTTTGTTCTGCGGCATTTTGTAAAGATAACATAATAGCGCTCCGCTGAAAGGTGAGTTCATCCAGGCTTCTTTCTTGTGCCTGCAATTCTCCAAGCGCGCTTGAGAGCATCCATTCTGCCTGTGTCTTCTCATTGCCCTTCAAGTCAACGACTTTTTGAAAAGTATAATGAAATCTCATGATACTGAATCAACTCCTCGAGAAGTGTGAAATTAAAGACTGTTGAACTTCAGCCAGCGTAACTTTTTCATTCACTCTTTGTTTGGTGAATTCCCATATACTGTCTATATACTCCATCGACTCATCGATTTGAGCATTGGAGCCTCTCTGATATGCTCCGATATTAATTAAATCTTCTGAATCCTTGTACACGGCCATTAGTCGCTTAACATTCTCTGCTGCGGCGATCTGTTCTTCTGGCGCAATATCCTTCATTACACGACTAATGCTGGAAAGCACATCTATTGCTGGAAAATGTCCTTTGTTCGCAATACTTCGATTAAGGACGATATGTCCATCGAGTATTCCTCTCACCGCATCAGCGATCGGCTCATTCATGTCATCTCCATCAACCAATACCGTGTAAAAAGCTGTGATAGAGCCTGTAGGTCCAGTTCCGGCGCGTTCTAGTAGTTTAGGTAAGCTTGCAAACACTGATGGTGTGTAACCTCTCATAGCTGGTGGTTCTCCGACTGCAAGTCCAACTTCACGTTGAGCCATAGCATAACGAGTGACCGAATCCATCATTAGCATCACATTAAGTCCTCGATCCCGAAAATACTCAGCAATCGTTGTAGCAATAAGCGCTCCCTTGATTCGAATTAATGCAGGCTGGTCAGATGTAGCAACAATAACAACCGACCTCTGCAAACCCTCAGGTCCCAAATCGCGTTCGATGAAATCCAGCACTTCCCTGCCACGTTCCCCAATCAGAGCGATAACATTAACATCTGCTGATGTATTACGTGCAATCATTCCCATTAGCGTACTTTTGCCGACCCCTGAACCAGCGAAAATCCCCACCCGCTGACCTTTACCAATGGTTAGCAAACCATCTATCGCTCTTACACCGATGCTAATAGGTTCTTGCACTCTTGGTCTATTGAGTGGATTGGACGGAATGTTAAAGGTCGAACTATGTGGCATTCGAGCTGGGATCAGGGAACCATCAAGCGGTTGCCCTAGACCATCCAGTACCTTACCCAGCAATTCTGAACCCACCTGAACACTAAGCGGCTTACCTGTTCCCACTACATCACAACCAGGTCCGATTGCTTGCAGTTCTCCAAGTGGCATTAATAGCACCTTGTTGTCACGGAAACCAACGACCTCAGCTTGCAGCGGCTTATTTCCTTTAGAAGGATAGATATAGCACACATCACCAATGCTAGCATCAGGTCCTTCCGATTCAACCATAAGACCGATAACCTGCGTCACTTTCCCATTGATCCTCACCGGATCGAGATTACGAAGTTGCTCCTTATAACGGTTACTATCAAGCATCTTCTTCCCCATTTCTCTGCTCATCGGTGTCCAGCGCGATTCTAACCAGCTCTTTCTTAATTTCTGCAAGCTGAGTATCAATTCGGGCATCTATGCTGCCAAAGGAGGAGCGGATTACACAACCTTGATCTTTCACAGTCGAGTCTGGCAAGATCTGTAGTTCAGCCTGCGAGTCAACTGCTAATGACAATTCTTCCCTTGCTGCGTTTACGAAAGCGAACTGCGCAGGTGATACACACAGTGAGATCAGCCCCTGCTCACGTTTACGAGCTAGATTCTTCCGAATCAAATCCATTGCAAACTGCGGCTCAACCGTTAACTGTCTATCCACAATTTTCTCCGCAATATCACAGCTTAGCTCTACCAAGAAAGGTTCAGCTTCCTGAATAATGACATCTCTTGCCTTATAGGCTTCAGTTAAAACAGCACGTGCTTCATCCATCATCGCTGCAATTTTAAGCTTCATCTCTTGCTCAGCTTGAGAAACACCTTCTTGATACCCTAGCTGATAAGCCTCGGCTTTGACGGCCTCAACCAGATGCTCATCCTGCTCACGCCGCTCTTTCCACCACTCTTCAGCCTCCGCTTTTGAGGATTCAACAATCTGCTCCGCTTCAAGAGAGGCATTCCGAACTTGCTCTTCAGCAAATTCTTGGGCGTCTTTAAGCATTTGCTTACGTGCCACTTCAGCCTCTTCACGAGCGGGATCATGATAGTCAGTCTCGCTTACAGTCTCCTCTGGAACGGGCTCCTCAGTTAGGCCCGCATAGTGCCGGGCCTGCTCCAATCTTTTCAGTACATCAACTGGAACATACTGAGAATGCTTAATCAGCTTAGACAATGATGTCATCTCCTCCGCCACGAGCGATGATAATTTCTCCAGACTCTTCGAGTCTGCGGATCGTACCTACAATACGCGTTTGTGCTTCTTCTACATCACGCAACCGCACAGGGCCCATGTACTCCATTTCTTCTCGGAATGTCTCTGCCATACGTTTGGACATATTCCGGAAAATAACATCTCGTACTTCTTCGCTTGCAACCTTAAGGGCAAGCTGCAGGTCCGCATTATCAATATCACGTATAATACGCTGAATCGAACGATTATCCACATTGACAATATCCTCGAATACGAACATCCGCTTCTTGATTTCCTCGGCGAGCTCTGGATCTTGAATTTCGAGAGAATCCAGAATTGTGCGTTCGGTCCCACGGTCTACTCCATTCAAGATTTGTACGATTGATTCGATACCGCCAGCATTTGTATAATCCTGAGTTACTGTAGCAGAAAGCTTCTGCTCCAGCACTCGTTCAATTTGTGTTATGACCTCCGGGGAGGTGCTGTCCATTACAGCAATTCTTCTAGCCACCTCCGCCTGCTTCTCTTGAGGTAACGAGGAGAGAATAGCTGCGGCTTGTTCGAACTGCAGATAAGACAATACAAGCGCGATAGTCTGGACATTCTCATTCTGGATAAAGTTCAAAATCTGGTTTGGATCAGCCTTGCGTGCAAAATCGAAAGGTCTTACCTGCAAAGTCGCAGTCAGACGGTTAATGACCTCCATAGCTTTTGCGGAACCAAGTGCTTTCTCCAGAATCTCTTTGGCGTAGTTAATACCGCCTTGTGATATATATTCCTGGGCGAGGCATATCTGATGGAACTCAGACATGATCGACTCTTTTTCACTGCTGTCCACTTTACGGACATTGGCAATTTCAAGAGTTAATTGTTCAATCTCCTCGTCTCTTAAATGTTTGAATATTTGCGCCGATACCTCGGGCCCTAGTGTGATAAGCAGGATCGCGGCCTTTTGACGGCCACTAAGCCCCTGCTGACTAGCCTTTGCCATTAGTTCACCTCTGTTCGTCTGCAAGCCATGTACGCAGCAGATTTACGAATTCGTCTGGCTTTTTCTTGGCCAAACTTTCCAATTGCTTACGAACTTGACTGTCATTCGTCACACTTTCCAAATTAATAGATGGAAATTCGGTAGGAACCTGCAATGGAATGTCTTCATCTTCCTCTTCCACAGTCTTCTTACGACTCCGATAGATTAGATATCCTCCACCTGCTCCAACCAGCAATGCAGCTGCTCCGATAGCCCATAACATCCATGTGGCAAGTCCACCTGGTGTTGTATTAGCAGCGGTTCCGCCAAATTGTTGAGAATACACCGAAACCTTTTTGGTTAAATCAGCGTCTGTATATGTAGCACCTGAATCTGCGAGCGAAGCACGAACAATATTTACCAAAATGTTTTGAATTGCTGCTGATGTAGCAGCGTCCAAAGTATTTTGTCCTGTAGGTGGTTCAACTGCAACATTTATGGTTAAATCTTTAACAGTAAAGGGACTTGCGATAACATCCTTTGTAATTCGATTTACTTCATAGTTCCTCGTTTCAGAAGATTCTTCCGAAGTAGAAGTATCCGTACCGGCTTGTGAAGGATAGCCCGCTACATCTTGTGAACCAGTGCCTGCCACTCCGCCAGTTGTATTTCCTTTACCCGAATACGAATTACTAATGATTTGTGAACTGATCTCAATTCCCTTCATGTTCTCTGTATCCACAGGGGTTACGAGATTCTCCTTCCGGTTTTCCTTGTCAAAGTTCAACTTCGAGAATACAAGAACATCAACTTTATCTGGACCCGTAAGAGTGCTAAGGAATTGTTTCACGTCTTTCTTTACATCTTCTTCGAATTTCTTCTGAAGAGCTAAGTTCTCTTCAACTTGGCTGGAAACCCCAGCTTGTCCACCTTTGGCCGTAGGCATTAACTCGACTTCATTATTAGCAATCGTAATGTTATCGATTGGTAGATTTGGAACAGCCGTCTTTACAAGGTTAAAGTACCCATCGATATTATCTTGACTGGGTCTGAATCCCGGATTAAATGAAAGTACAACGGATGCAGATGCTTGCTCTTGGTCAGCCTGGGAAGCAAAAACTGTTTCTTTAGGCAAATTAATCAGCACTTTAGCATCCTTAATTCCTTGCATACGTCTCATTAACTGTTCTACTTCACCGTTCAATGCATTATTATACTTCACATTAAACTCACTATCTGTCGTTCCTATCATTGACGAATTTTCATTAAAGACCTTATAACCGATAGAGCCCCCCTGAACAATCCCCTGAGAACCGATATCCACCTTTACTCGAGCCGCTTCTGTGCTTGGCACTGAGATGCTCTTTCCATCTTGGCTTAATCGGTATGAAACACCTGCTGTATCCAAGTAGTTCATTACTCCAGCTGAATCTGTGCTGTCCAAATCTTGAAACGCTACTTCATATTCTGTCTTTGAAAGCTGCATGGTTAATACTACGATTATTATTAGAATGATAAACAATGTTGAAAAGAATAAAATCTTCTGTTTACCACTAAATCTGTTCCAATACAGGGTCACCTTCTCCCGATATTGGGCAAATCTTTCATTCACAGTGTCACCCCATCCGGAACTAAGCTAGGAATTAATTAAATTTGAGTTCTCATAATTTCTTGATAGGCTTCTATCACTTTGTTCCGGACTTGTGTAGTCAACTGCAAACTCAGTAAAGCCTGTTGGGAAGAAATCATCACCTCGTCTATATTCACTTCTCCCAATACAAATTTATTACTCATATCCTTTGCTTGTTGTTCCTGATCTGCTACTTTAGTGAGTGCATTCTCAAGATAAGAACCAAAGCTCTCCATGGCATTAGCAGGAGTGGATGAAACTTCGGTAGATGTTGGTTTCATGGCAAGCTGCTGTACAGCTTGAACCCCATTAGTGATATTCTGTATCAACTGTTTCCCTCCTAAAAGTTTTGAAAGCATATGCTTCCTAGATTCACTTCGTACAAAACTCACTTCGGAAGCGTTCCTTGTGTTAATTACGTTTAGCGCCCAATTTCGAGTGCTTTACTTACCATAGCTTTAGATGCATTTAGCATCGTGACATTGGCTTCATAAGAACGTGATGCAGATAACATATCTACCATTTCTTTTGTAATATCTACGTTTGGCATATAGACATAACCTTCGGCATCCGCATCAGGATGGCTTGGGTTGTAAACTGGCTTTAACGGTGAAGTATCTTCTATAATGGACTGCACCTTTACACCTTCATTGTTACTACCGTTCATTTTCGAATTTAGTATATTCGAGAACTTATTACTTTCGGTAGCTTCCATAACAACAAGCTTTCGACGGTAAGGAACGGCTTTGCCATCAACCACCGATGCTCTTGTAGTTTCCGCATTGGCCACGTTGGAGGAAATCACGTCCATCCGCAATCGTTGAGCTGTTAATGCTGATGCACTTATCCCAAAACTACTTCCAAAGTTCATGCAATCTTATCCTCCTTGAATTACAGCTCGCATCATCGAAATTTGACTGTTGATCTGCTCGACATAAGAACTATACCTGAGTTGGTTCTCAGCACTTAACGCCATTTCTCGTTCTACATCCACATTGTTGTCGTTATTATTCATCGAAGTAGTTTCATCCGTACTAACGACAGCTGCTGGTACAATTCTGTTGGTACCAAAATGAAAATGTCGGGAGTCCGTTACCTTCGCGTTAAGTGTAGGTTTTATTCCACTTTCTTGTTGCTGAAGGAAACTTTCGAATGAAACATCAGAACGTTTGAAATTTGGCGTATCTTCGTTAGCCACATTATTTGCTAGAACATTTTGTCGTTTATAGGCAGCATCAATGCCTCCCTGCAATCGTTGAAAACTGACACTATTCAGCAATCCCAAGATAATTCCTCCTTTCAAAGCTATCATAATGAAATGAATTCCACAACTTCCCTTAAAAAACCTGCTTGATTTCGACAAATAAAGCAAAAAAGTCCCCTGTTTATCGATTTGTACGTCGAACCTTGTCGCAAAGTATAACTTATTAGTATTTTCACATACATTGATTTTCATTTAATTTGTATATTATTACAATAAGAAATAAGCCCTATCTTTTTAGAAAAGACAGGGCTTTTAGCACTTTATTGCTATTTTATTCCTTTTTTAACTCAAAATTATCTTTTTAATTGCATATTCTTACATTTTTTTACCTATTAATGACACCGAATTGTAATTTTCTAATTCAATATGCCCAAATCCAAAAGAATAGAATTTGTCGCATTAAAGAATATACTGACTTAAATCACGATCCTGTGCAATACTTGCCAATTTCTCACGCACATACTCTGGTGTAATAACCATAGTGTCCAGAGTCAGCTCAGGTGCTTCAAAAGAAAGATCCTCCAATAACTTCTCCAAAATCGTATGAAGACGCCGAGCACCTATGTTCTCCATATTTTGATTCACTGAAGCAGCTATTTTGGCAATTTCATAAATAGCATCTTTCTGGAACTCCACTTCAATGTCCTCAGTCTTTAACAAATTAACATATTGTTTCGTCAAAGCATTCTCTGGCTCTGTTAAGATGGATACAAAATCCTCCAGCGTCAGACTGCTTAGTTCTACGCGAATCGGAAAACGCCCCTGAAGCTCTGGAATCAGATCAGAAGGTTTAGCAACATGGAAAGCCCCGGCAGCCATGAAGAGGACGTAGTCCGTCTTCACAGGACCGTATTTTGTCATGATTGTAGAACCCTCTACAATTGGAAGGATATCCCTTTGCACACCTTCACGTGATACATCAGGGCCAGAACCCTTACCTTGACTTGCAACCTTATCAATCTCATCGATAAAAATAATACCTGATTGTTCAGCGCGTGTCACAGATTCCTGAATGACATCATCCATATCAATCAGTTTGGTTGCTTCATCCTGAATCAGTACTTTACGAGCCTCACGGATAGGAAGCTTCCGCTTCTTCGTCCGTTTCGGAAGCAAGCTACCAAACATTTCTTGCATATTCATCCCCATCTGGTCGTTCCCTTGTCCTGCAAACATATCCAGCATAGATGGCGCTGTATCCTCAACATCTATTTCAATGATATCTTCTTCCAGTTGACCAGCTAGCAGCTTAAATTTAACCCCGCGGCGGCGTTCACTTAAGCTTCCATCTGGTTCGGAATCTTCTTTAGAATCCTCTTGTGAAGAGTTCCCGCCAAAAATCATCTCAAAAGGATTCTTCTGAGATTTATTTTTTGAAGACGAAGGCACTAAAATAGAGACAATCCGCTCATTAGCCAGTTCTTCTGCACGGTCCTTCACCTTTTCCGTACGCTCTAGCTTCACCATACGAATAGAGGTCTCAACTAAATCACGCACCATAGACTCCACATCTCGCCCTACATAACCCACCTCAGTAAATTTGGTTGCCTCCACCTTGATAAACGGGGCATTAACAAGCTTAGCTAAACGCCGAGCAATCTCGGTTTTCCCTACACCAGTAGGTCCGATCATCAAGATGTTCTTAGGAACAACTTCATCACGCAGTTCCTCAGCCAGCAGACTGCGCCGATAACGATTACGAAGGGCAACAGCTACCGATTTCTTAGCTTGTTTCTGACCTACAATATATTTATCCAATTCAGCTACGATTTGACGGGGTGTTAGCGATTGGTTCACCATCGTGAATTCCTCCTTGTCTCTATGGCACTGAGCCTATAATTGCTCAACAATAATATTGGAGTTAGTATACACACATATTTCTGATGCAATCTGAAGAGCCTCACGAGCGATATCCGCAGCAGCAAGATTTGGAGCATGACGTTTAAGCGCGCGGCCGGAAGCAAGTGCAAAGTTACCACCGGAACCAATAGCAAGTACATCATCATCTGGCTCGATAATTTCACCATTTCCGGAGATCAAGAGCATTCCTTCCTTGTCCATAACAATCATCAATGCCTCAAGTTTACGAAGAATACGATCTTGACGCCAGTCTTTCGCCAATTCTACGGCTGCCCGTTGCAGGTTTCCATGATGTTCCTCCAACTTGCCTTCGAATTTTTCGAACAAAGTGATAGCATCAGCCACAGATCCTGCAAACCCTGCTATTACTTGTCCCCTGTATAAGCGACGAACTTTTCTGGCCGTCGTCTTCATTATTACACTCTCTCCGAATGTAACCTGACCATCACCTGCTATAGCTGCCTGTCCGTTATGTCTTACAGCACAAATTGTAGTCGCATGAAAGCTGGGTACCATGATTGTAGTGACCTCCTTAAGATGGGCTTTGTTCAAATATAAGAAAGTATAAGTTTCAAGATATATATTATCCTTATATTTCTCGCTTAAATGCTAACGCTTATCGTCCTTATAAAGACGCCGAAGGCGCTTATTCTTGGTTATCGATAGCCTCCGGCTCTATATAAGCGAGGCCCGTACGATTGGCGTACTCGGCAAGACTGTCTAGTGCACGATGTGCTAACATCTCATTCTTTTCTTTCTTATTACGGATTTTCTTCTCCACCTTAGGCAGAAGACCAAAATTTGCATTCATCGGCTGAAAATGCTCCGGATCAGCAGAAGTGATATAAGCAGGCATACTACCAAGTACCGTGTCTTGTGGGAAGATCAAGCCTTCTTGACCGAGTGCGGCTCTAGCAGCGTTAATGCCGGCAATCAGACCTGAGGCTGCTGATTCCACATAACCTTCCACGCCAGTCATCTGTCCAGCAAAGTACAGCCTTTCTTTACTCTTCATTTGATAAGTAGGATGCAAGAGTTTAGGAGAATTAATAAAGGTATTTCTGTGCATTACACCATACCGAACGTATTCAGCGTTCTCAAGACCTGGAATCAGCGAGAATACCCGCTTCTGTTCGCCCCATTTCAAGTGCGTTTGAAAGCCCACCAGATTGTAAAGCGTTCCAGCAGCGTTATCCTGACGAAGTTGTACTACCGCGTAAGGTAGCTTACCTGTGTGCGGATTGATAAGCCCTACAGGCTTCATCGGACCAAACAATGCTGTTTGCTTACCGCGCTTCATCATGATTTCGATAGGCATACAGCCCTCAAAGTATATCTCTTTCTCAAAATCCTTGAGCGCCGCCGTCTCTGCAGAAATCAACGCATCATAAAACACGTCAAACTCCTCTTCAGTCATAGGACAGTTCAGATATGCTGCTTCCCCTTTGTCATAACGGGAAGCCAGATACACTTTATTCATATCAATACTATCCTTCTCAACAATCGGTGCTGCAGCATCATAAAAATAGAAATACTCTTCACCTAATAGACCCTTAATTTCAGAAGATAATGCAGGGGAAGTTAGTGGACCCGTTGCAATAACAACAATCCCTTCCTCCGGTATATGCGTAAGTTCTTCATTTATGACTTCCACGAGCGGATGATTATGCAATGTACTCGTAATTTCTCCCGAGAAACCATCCCGATCCACGGCAAGTGCACCACCAGCAGGTACGGCGTGGCGATCAGCCGCACCTAATACAAGAGAGTTTAAACGTCGCATTTCTTCCTTTAATACACCCACCGCATTGCCTAAACCATTTGCACGCAAGGAGTTGCTGCATACTAGTTCTGCGAATTGATTGGTGTGGTGTGCTGGCGTCTTCACCACTGGTCTCATTTCATACAATCTTACCGGTACGCCTTGAGAGGCTATTTGCCAGGCCGCTTCACTTCCTGCGAGACCTGCTCCAATTACTGTTACCTTTGCTGTATCTGTCACTATCTTCTTTCCTCCTGTAGAGACTATTATTCTGCTAACTCATCTTCGTTGTCTAAAACTGCCTCTGTATGGTCACAAGACGTACATTGCAGCTTGGTGCCTTGCTTATTGCGTTTCTCAATCATCCAAGCCCCGCAAGATGGACATGGTTTTGTGGATGGTCTATCCCAAGAGACGAAATCACACCCAGGATATTGATCGCAGCCATAGAAGACACGCCCCTTTTTGCTACGACGCTCTACAACTTTTCCTTCATTACATTTAGGGCAAGTTACACCAATATCTTTGATAATCGGCTTCGTATTTCGGCAATCTGGAAAGCCAGAACATGCTAGAAACTTCCCAAAGCGTCCTAATTTATATACAAGTGGTTTACCACATTTCTCGCAGATCTCATCAGAGACTTCATCTTCAATCTCAATTTCTTTCATTTCTTCTTCGGCAAACACTAAGCGCTTCTCGAAAGACTCGTAAAATTCGGCAAGAACCTTCACCCAATCTTCTGAGCCTTCTTCCACATGGTCAAGATCTCCTTCCATATTAGCCGTAAACTCTACGTTCAATATTTCCGGGAAAAATTGTTCCATCTGCTCGATGACTAGTTCTCCAAGCTCTGTAGGCATGAATTTTTTCTCTTCAATCGCTACATAACCACGCTTCTGAATCGTTTCAAGCGTTGGTGCATACGTACTTGGGCGTCCTATCCCTAATTCCTCAAGTGTCTTTACAAGCCTTGCTTCTGTATATCGCGGTGGTGGCTGTGTAAAATGCTGCTTTGGCTCGATCTCTTGCTTATTTAAAGCATCTCCCGCTTCAAGTGGCGGTAAATACTTATCTTCATCTGTAGTTCCATCATCGTTACCTTCCACGTAAACCTTCATGAACCCTGGGAATGAAACCTTCGAGCCCACGGCTCTAAATGTGGCTGTACCTGCTTCAATATCAACCGAGAGTGTATCAAGAAGAGCCGAAGCCATTTGACTGGATACGAACCGCTCCCACACCAGCTTGTAAAGACGGAATTGATCCCGGCTTAAGAACTCTTTGACCATTTCCGGTTCACGAAGTGCTGAAGTTGGTCGAATCGCTTCATGCGCTTCTTGCGCTCCAGCCGCTTTCTTCGAATACTGGCGAGGGGCTTCGGGTAAGAACTTTTCACCATACTTAGCAGTAATCAGCTCTTTAGCTTCATCCTGTGCAGTGACAGATAAACGTGTCGAGTCCGTACGCATATAGGTGATCAAACCTACAGTTCCCTCTTTACCAAGCTCCACACCTTCGTATAATTGCTGGGCAACAGACATTGTCTTAGCTGCACGGAATCCAAGCTTACGAGCAGCTTCCTGTTGAAGGGAACTTGTTGTAAAAGGAGCCGAAGGATGCCGTTGTCTTTCCTTCTCCTTCACATTACTTACCTTAAAAGCTGCGTTCTTGATTGCCTCAAGGACCTCTTGAACATCGCTCTCTTGATTAAGTTCTTTCTTCACACCATTCAGCTTATGAAACTTAGCTTCAAAGACAGAATCTCGAATCCCAAGTTTAGCCGTAATACTCCAATATTCAGTAGGTACAAAAGCGGAGATTTCATTCTCACGATCCATTATGATTTTGACAGCTACAGATTGAACACGTCCAGCGGATAACCCTTTTTTGACTTTCTTCCATAATAGGGGACTAATCTTGTAACCTACTAGCCGATCCAGTATGCGTCTGGCCTGCTGTGCATTCACAAGATCCATGTTAATCTTGCGCGG
This sequence comes from Paenibacillus pseudetheri, assembly GCF_924513355.1. Classification (NCBI taxonomy): domain Bacteria; kingdom Bacillati; phylum Bacillota; class Bacilli; order Caryophanales; family Paenibacillaceae; genus Paenibacillus; species Paenibacillus pseudetheri. The sequence goes on along the minus strand of NZ_CAKMAB010000010.1, from coordinate 12,651 downwards.
AGTCTTAAAAGCATCCTTTACAGCTTGTTTAGTGATTTCATTAAATACAACTCTGCATTCCTGTGTTTGATCCAAATTTAATGCATGCGCCAGGTGCCAGGCGATCGCTTCTCCTTCGCGGTCAGGGTCAGCTGCGAGATAAACTTTTTTCACTTTTTTACTAGCGTCTTTCAATTCCTTCAATATAGAACCTTTACCACGGATAGTAATATATTTAGGGTTAAAATTATTATCAACCTCGACACCGGTTTGGCTCTTCGGCAAATCCCTAATATGTCCCATAGATGCCTTAACAATATATTTGCTACCTAGATATTTGCCAATTGTCTTCGCTTTTGCTGGCGATTCGACAATTACTAATGCATCTGCCATAAACTCTTCCTCCTCGTTAACACTCGTACCTCTATATTAAATTACCTTATAAATAGCTCCTGGTAATTGTGCTACCGCTTTTTTTATGATTAAAGATAACAGAACTGAATGCAAATGTCCAAAATCCCATCCTGTCCTCACAAGCAGATCGTCCAAAATAAAAGGTCCTTGATGCAGTATATGGTATAGGTGTAACTCCTCATTTGTCAATTTCTTTTCAATTAACAAATCGTCAGCTACCTGTTTTTGGGGACCGCTTTCACCCGTTTTTGAGAGGTTTGTCGGGAGAACAGAAGGGTATTCTTCTAAAATATCTAGTGCACCAGTTACTAGCTTTGCCCCCTGTTTAATCAGATCAAGGGCACCTCTACTTTTTGGAGATGTAATAGGTCCAGGGACTGCAAAAACATCCCGTCCTGCCTCCAAGGCTGCATCTGCGGTAATGAGTGATCCACTTCTACTATCCGCCTCTACGACCACTGTCCCGTATGTGAGGCCTGCAATAATTCGATTGCGCTGTGGAAATAACCCTGGATGACTTTTGGTTCCAAGGGGATACTCTGTTAGCACTAGCCCATCACGGGAAATCAATCGCTCAAGCTCCTTATTCTCAGGCGGGTAGACCCGATCAAGTCCTGTAGCCACTACCGCTATTGTGCCTCCACAGCTTCTTAGCGCAGCTTCATGACAAACGCTATCAATCCCCCGAGCCAATCCGCTAACCACTGTTAGACCTGCTTCACTAAGCTCTTTCGTGAGGATCTCCCCTACCTTCCGTCCATAAGCTGTTGGCACACGAGTGCCGACCATCGCTACACTGGGTGTCGATAACAGATCCAAACGCCCACGATAATAAAGAATCCATGGTGGCTGAGCCGTCTCCTTCAATAAATGTGGATAGTCTGCATCAAAAATCGTAACCATGTTCACAGCACTTTCTTCCATTAGTAATCGGCGGTTTGCTATCCACTCCAACGTATATATGGAGGCAAGTTGAATCGACATTTTTTCGCTCAACCCAACCTTTTCCCAGTCCTCAGAGCTACAAGAGAATGCTTTTTCTGACAAAAGCCCAGCTCTGCGAATCTTGTCGATAGTTTTCCAGCCAATGCCTTCCACTTCATTAAAGCCGAATAGTAGTTCCCGTTCTTCCATAGCATTTTTCGCCCCTTAACATGGAAGGCCTAGCCTTCCCTATTTTGTGTTACACATCTTGAAAACGCAAGCATTTCTTTAAATTCAATAAATTTCTATTTAAAATAAAAAAAGCAACCTTTCATCCCTAAATAGGAACAAAAGGTTGCTTACCTCTTCAATTAATTATACACGAAATAACCTCACTACGTGGAGTGATTTCTCTGTCTTAACTACACTAATTAGTGTGATGTAAAAGCATTGAGAATACCGCGCTCTTCAAGCACACTCACGAGTGTCGAACCCATTTCAGCAGGTGTAGGGGCTACCTTGATTCCGCAAGCCTCCAGTACAGCAATTTTTTCGCTAGCTGTACCTTTCCCTCCAGAAATGATAGCACCAGCATGCCCCATACGCTTGCCTGGAGGTGCAGTTGCTCCTCCAATGAAGCCTACAACTGGCTTGGTCATGTGTTCACGAATCCACTCTGCTGCCTCTTCCTCTGCCGTTCCACCGATCTCTCCGATCATGATAACGGCCTTCGTACCCGGATCTTCATTAAACAGCTTCAAAATATCAATAAATTCAGAACCTTTAACCGGGTCTCCGCCAATACCTACAGCCGAAGATTGCCCGATTCCACGCGTGGTCAGCTGATGAACCGCCTCATAGGTTAGCGTTCCGCTACGCGAGACCACTCCTACATAACCAGGCATATGAATATAACCAGGCATGATTCCAATCTTACACTCTCCAGGAGTGATAACGCCCGGACAGTTTGGACCGATCAACACTGTAGAACGACCTTCCATATAACGTGAGACCTTTACCATATCAAGCACAGGAATACCTTCGGTAATACAGATAACCAAATCCAGCTCTGCATCTACAGCCTCCATGATGGAGTCTGCTGCGAATGCTGGCGGTACATAAATCACACTAGCAGTTGCACCAGTAGCTGCTTTAGCAGCTGCAACTGTATCAAATACCGGAAGACTAACTTCACTGCCATTTTCAAGGGTGATATTAACTGTCGTTCCACCTTTACCCGGCGTTACTCCTCCAACCATTTGAGTTCCATAATCAAGCGCACCCTTAGTATGGAACAAGCCCGTTGCTCCCGTAATACCTTGCGTGATAACTTTCGTATTTTTATCTACAAGAATGCTCATGCCTTAAGTCACATCCCTACTTATATTGTCAAATACGATAACTGGCTTCAACTTCCGAGCCATTATTGCACAAGAGATACAATCTTACGGGCACCGTCCGCCATAGAATCAGCAGCTACAATGTTAAGTCCCGATCCAGCCAAGATTTGCTTACCCAATCCAACATTTGTTCCTTCAAGACGTACGACAAGCGGTTTAGTCAATCCCAATTGACTTGCCGCTTCCACAACACCGTTAGCAATAACGTCACAGCGCATAATACCGCCGAAAATATTAACGAAAATTCCATTTACCTTTTCATCCGATAGAATGATTTTAAAGGCTTCTGTAACTTTCTCGGTAGTTGCACCGCCCCCTACATCAAGGAAGTTGGCGGGTTCGCCTCCGTAATATTTAATTATATCCATCGTTGCCATCGCTAGACCTGCACCGTTCACCATACAACCAATATTGCCATCAAGCGCAATATAGCTCAGGTCATACTTTGAGGCTTCGATTTCTTTCAAATCTTCTTCATCTAGATCCCGAAGCTCTTGTATATCCTTGTGTCGGAACAAAGCATTGGGGTCAAAATTCAATTTAGCATCTAGAGCCATTACATTACCATCCGCAGTAACTACCAATGGGTTAATTTCGGCAATAGAGCAATCTTTATCCACAAAAGCTAGATATAGCGCTTGCATGAATTTCACAGTCTTGCCTACCAGTTCATTAGGTATAGAGATGCTGTAAGCTAGTTTACGAGCTTGGAAAGTCTGCAAACCTACTGCCGGATCAATGATTTCTTTAAAAATCTTCTCCGGATGTGTAGCTGCAACCTCTTCAATCTCTGTGCCACCTTCTTCAGATGCCATCATAACCACTCGACCGGTTCCTCTATCAACAACGATACCGATATAATACTCTTTGACAATTTGACAGCCCTCTTCAATGAGCAGCCGTTTTACTACCTTACCCTCCGGACCAGTCTGGTGAGTAACTAAGGTCTTGCCGAGAATTTCGCTTGCGTAAGTACGCACTTCATCGATATTCTTAGCAACCTTTACACCTCCAGCTTTACCGCGTCCACCTGCATGAATCTGAGCTTTAACTACAACAACCGGTGTACTCAGTGACTCTGCGGCTTCTACCGCTTCCTCCACTGTATAAGCTACTTTTCCATTCGGTACGGCCACACCGTACTTCTTAAGCACTTCTTTTCCCTGATACTCGTGGATATTCATAGCGGTAGCCTCCTAAAGTAGCGTGGTGACTCAGGCAGGCAGCCTGTTGTCATCTCGCCTTCCGTTTTGATTGCCGCGGGGTTAGGGATAGGCTGATGCTAAACATGCAGCACTATTCCGGAACCAACAGAAACTGCTCTACCACTCATAAAAGAATGGCCTTATTTCTGTGAGAGACATTGAGTAAATCTATAAGACTAAGCTTATACTTACCTATATGCCATATAAAGGAACCCAGAATAGTGTAACATGTTTTTAAAACGCTTTCCTTAAATATATTCATGATTTATACACATTTTTTCGCTTGATTTCATGCCGGAATGCGAACGATCGCACAGACTCCTGATCATACTTACTTTTTACTATCTTGAGTGTTCGCCTCATGAACACGATTTAACAAGCTTTTGAACTGCTCAAGCAGCTCTACAGTCTCATCGCCGGACATAGTCGTTTCTTCCATCATTTTTCCAGGAATACAAGCCGCATTGCTTTGAAGTGCCCAGCCCTGTTCCGTTAGTGAAATCAGAACTTTTCGCTCATCTTGTGTCGAACGTTCACGCACGATCAACCCTGCAGCTTGTAGACGTTTTAAAAGAGGTGTCAGCGTACCCGAATCCAAAAATAGCGCCTCACCAATTTCTTTAACCGTGCATTGCTGCCGTTCCCATAACACAAGCATTACTAGATATTGCGAGTATGTTAAACCGATCTTATCCAAATAAGGTTGATACAGCTTTGTGATCTCACGAGAGCAAGCATAAATCGTAAAACAGAGTTGATTCTCAATCAGCAGCTCAGGTGTAGTCGTCATCTTTTGCATATCTTCTTCATTCATTTTCATATCTTATTCACCTGCCTTATGCCCTTATTTTATCATAATTCACTCATAACATCATGTTAATAGCAAAAAATTAATTTGACATTATAGTTAATTGTGATAAATTAGATTGTACACAAATTAATTATGAATTGGAGAGATACAAAATGATGACCATCCAGCAAAAAATGTATGAAACCACTGTTAAAGCCGTAGGAGGAAGAAATGGTTTTATCGAATCAGAAAGCCCTAAGCTCAATCTTACAATCAGTACACCACGCGAAATGGGAGGTGCCGGTGGAGATGGTACCAACCCTGAACAATTATTTGCAGCTGGATATTCCGCTTGTTTCGATAGTGCACTAAACATGGTCGCTCGACTCGGAAAGGTGAAAATTGAAGGTAGCGAAGTAACGGCTACAGTAAGCTTTGGTAAAGTTGAAGATGGAGGTTTTGGCATAGCCGTTAAGCTTGATGTGCTAGTTAAAGGCGTCGACAGAGAAACCGCAACCTCTTTAGTAGAAGCTGCTCATGGCGCTTGCCCATACTCCCGCGCAACCCGCGGCAATATCGCTGTAGAATTGAATGTACTGTAAGAAAGTATTATAAACACCCTTAGGGTGGAATCAATAACCCAAAATATAGAGCAGCAATTCGCCAATAAAGGGAATTGCTGCTCTATTTAGTTTATTCTTCTGTCATCGCCTGCCGGTCTAAATTACGGTACTGCACTGCCTCCGCAAGATGCGCGGAAGTAATATCCGGTGCGCCTTCCAGATCAGCTATTGTACGGGATAGCTTAATAATTCGATCATGCGCTCTCATGCTTAAACCTAAATTCTCCAGAATGTCATACAACAATTGGGCACCTTCACGGCTAAGACTTGCATATCTCCGAAGGGAAGCGCCGGAAAGTTCACTATTCCAAGAAATAGGCAAGCGCTTAAACCGTTTAGCCTGTATCGCCTGTGCCGCCATCACCTCTGCATACATCTCAGCCGAAGATAGAACAGGCCCCTGCCGATCCCATTCCTTTGGGCGAGGAACATCCACCTGTAAATCAATACGATCCAATAAGGGTCCTGATATCTTTGCGCGATATTGGGCAATCCTAGCGGGGCTGCATGTACAATGTTGTTGAGAAAGATTACTCCCAAAATAACCGCAGCTACAGGGATTCATCGATGCGGCCAGCATGAATTTTGAAGGATAGGTAAAGGAAGCTCGAGCACGACTTATGGTAACAACCCCGTCTTCGAGCGGCTGGCGCAACACTTCAAGTACATTCCGAGAGAATTCGGGCAACTCATCTAGAAAGAGAATCCCTCGATGTGCAAGACTAACTTCTCCCGGCTTTGGAATGCCTCCACCCCCAATAAGGCCTGCGGCAGATATTGTATGATGGGGAGAGCGAAAAGGACGACTACGCAGTAAGCCGCTGTGGGCATCTTTCAAAGTTCCGGCTGCGCTAAAAATTTTGGTTACTTCAAGAGCCTCACTCTCAGACAATTTCGGAAGGATGCTTGGAAGGCGTTTAATCAGCATCGTCTTCCCTGTTCCGGGTGGACCGATGAGCAATATATTATGCATGCCCGCTGCCGCAATGGTTAGGGCTCTTTTTACATGTTGTTGCCCTAGCACATCACTGTAATCATCCATCATCTCGTTCATTCCATATGAGGAGTCCTCAGAAGTACCGTAAACTGGGGTATATTTAAGATGTTCCAAAGAAAGGACAAGAACCGAAGGTCGGTCATTAGCATCTATCCCCTTGGTCACAGTTACAGGAAAAGGAAGAGATGATAAAGAAGGCATATCTTCGGAAACTCCACCACTTCGTTGATTCTGTTCGTCTCCCCCTTTTATCCCCTTAGCTGAATTGAACGGTGATTCTTCCGGGTTCGGTAATGCGCACAAATGGTTGATTGCGTATATACTTATGCCACTGATCAAAGCTGCCTCAGCAGCGTTCCCTTCGGGAAGGAGTACAGCCTTAAATCCATTTTTACGCGCAGCTTCCACCATTGGTAGAACACCCGATACTGGACGCAGACTACCGTCAAGCGCAAGCTCTCCAATAAAAAGCACCTCATTGGCTGAGGGCATTATCAGTTGACCACTAGTTATCAGTATCCCCAGAGCAATCGCAAGGTCAAAGGCAGAGCCTTCTTTTCGTAAGTCGGCTGGTGCCAGATTTATCGTAATGCGCTGCTGGGGATAACGATAACCACAGTTCTTAATAGCGGCTCTTACTCGTTCTACTGCCTCACGAATTGCAGAATCAGGCAGACCAATGATATTCGTCTGTGGCAATCCATTCGCAAGATCAATTTCAACACCTATCATTACCCCTTCAATTCCATACAGACATGCACTATGCATTTTTCCATACATAAAAACACCTCTTTTCCTGAAATACACCCCTGTTTGGGTGTCAAATCTTCAAGAAAAAAGGTGCTTCCTTATTTTCCGGTTATAAATTAGCTATTATATCTCATTATATATAGGTAACCTTAGCGTAATCAAGAATAATAAATAAATATCACATTGCATAAATGCGCAGTTATAACCCCATAGACCTACATTAACCTTCTTCACTAACTATGACAGAGTCCCTAATCTGTTCAAAAGTCAACGGTTTATAGTTCCAATGCTCTACACAAATGTTAAAATAATTCTTTCCTTCATATTTTTGTCCGTGAATATGACCATGCACATTTACGTAAGGCATATGTTTATTCATATACATAGGCTCATGAGAGAGAAAAAAGAAATCCTTATAAATCAGCGGATATTCACTAACCTCGTCAAAGCCTGCTTCAAGCCACCAATCCCGACCGCGTCCCCGATCATGATTGCCGAGAATTAGAATCTTATAGCCATGTAACCTCTCTACAATAGCACAAGTCGCTTCCTTATTAAGAAACGAAAAGTCTCCCAAATGAAACACTTTATCATCCGGATTCACTACCGAATTCCAACTCTCAATCATGGCTTCATTCATTTGCCCAACATCTATAAAGGGTCTGGATTCAAAATCAATAATCAACTTATGCCCAAAATGATGGTCGGATGTAAAAAAAACGTTAGCCATGTTCACCCTCCTTTCTTTTTTGATCATAGTTTGTATGATTATCTCCAGTCACGCCGCTTATGTGATCGTTTTTTATTATCGCTCTGGATCAGTTCAGCTAGAGGGGGAGTCTCTTCATTCTCAATGAGCCAGCCACGCATCTCTTTAATCGCTTCTACCTGTCCATTTCCTTTATCACGCCATGTAAGAAGCTCTATGACTTTTATAACAAGCGCCAAGAGACTGCTATTGCTATTTTGTGATTTATCAGCACGGATTTTTTGAAATAGCGCCTCATTTTTCCAATCGATTAATATTTCCTCAGCTATAGTGGGCCGCATAACCGTGAAGTTCTTATTGCAATTTGCACAACAGACAACGGATACTGGCTCTGCGGTAAATTTCACTTCAATCTTCTGCTGGCAATATTGGCAAGCAAAACTAACCTGCATCTCAAAAGGTTTATTCTTCACTTAAACAGCCCTCCTCATGATGACATTAAAAAGTTACTCTAATGTTTACCCATTTCTTTTGAGAAATGACCCAATGTGCGGAGGCTATGTAAAGACTTTTTTCACAAGAATGCCAGTGCCCATAATGAATGGCGTGAGAATATGGGGTGCAGCTTAAAAAGCCTCACGTATATGCCCCAAAGAAGCGATACTTAAATCTTCATTCAGTAAAATGCTAATGACGTCAAAAGTTACTCTTCGATCATCATAACCTTTCATATGCAAATAAACCTGTGCTGTATTTCGCACTTGATGTATTTTTCGAGTATTCACTGATTCCTCCGGAGTCCCTTGATATAGCTCTCCACTACGACTGCGAACTTCAACAATAATAATACAGCCTTCGTTCTCCGCAATAATATCAAGTTCTCCGGTTCGACAACGCCAATTTCGTTCTAATATCTTGTACCCGCAAGTAGATAAGTACTGCACAGCCCCGTCTTCAGCAGCGGCTCCCTTCTCTTTGCGGTTGTAGCGCCCTCTTGTGTATGGCTCTTTCATTCCGGTCTCCGTTCACCGGCGGAACGGTCGCTCTGATACACAAAGCTGAGGATTTCAGCCACTAGCTGATAAAGTTCAGATGGAATCTGTTGATCAAGATCGAGCTTTGAAAGAACTTCTACGAGAGCTGCGTCCTCTTGGACAGCAACCCCACTCTCTTTAGCTTTTTGCAGAATCAGATCCGCTATCGCCCCTTGTCCTTTGGCGACAACGACAGGCGCCTCGCTTTGTCCTGGGCTATATTTGAGAGCGACCGCTTTTTTGAGCCCTTGTGAAATTGGAGGTACAGGCTCATTCTCGTTCATATACGGTAATCCACTCCTTTATAAGCATCAGGAACATAATCAACAAGCTTACTATGGGGATTGGCAAGCTCTGTAGATAGCTTTAGTTCTGGTAAAGGTTCAGTTCTTAATCCCGACAACTGATAACCAATAGATTCTACTGCCGTTTTAATGTCATCACGCCGCTGTTCCAGCAGTTCAAGCACCCAAGGATGATCATTATGCAGCTTAAGACTAACGATTCGATCAACAACCTGCACATCAACCAGCGTCTGGCCGATTTGCTTCATATCCAAATCAAACCAGAGCCTGCAATTGGCAGCATCTAATTCCCCCTTGCGTCCCCGGCGCGACTGAATATGAACGGAAGCTGTCTCCTGCCCATCTGGACCTTGCAGCGGCAAGAATAAAGTTACTTGCGCGAAAGGAGCGGTTCGATCTGTATTAAGCAACAGCTGTTGTCCTGTCAGCTGCTGCACTAGTCCGCTCGCGGCTTCTTTTACCGCAGGCGGCACCTCGCTGCTGCTCATGATCTGCAGCAGCACGCCCTTCAAGGTATCGGCGGCTTGTTCGCCTCCGACACCCGCACTGCCAAGCGCGGCTGTACCTGCCGCCGCGCGGGCCGTCTCAGCGGCGGCTACTGCGCCGCCGCGCACCGCCTGCTGCTCGTGCTCCGCACCGAGTAGCTTCAGCACCCGCCCCACCCACGACTCCGCGTCCGCGGGTGGGGCGGTGTCCGGCTGCACCGGCG
>NZ_CAKMAB010000010.1:0-2802 GCF_924513355.1 Paenibacillus pseudetheri | reverse complement strand
GGGGTCTCCCCGCGCGGCGCAGCAGCCGCAGGGGCAGGACTTGCTCCCGCCTCGTCAGCGGGCGGGAGCATCGCGAGCTGCGGCAGACTGCCGCGCAGCTCGGTGAGCACGCCCTGCAGCTTCGCGAGCAGGACGGTCCCACTTGCTGCATGGGGCGCCGCACCAGCAGTAGTTCCTTCGGCGCTCATACTCGCGCCACCCTGCATAGCCCCGCTCTTATCCATCGAGGCAGCCCGACTCTTATCTGAATGTATAGCACTATCCAATGCCCCATCCTTATTCAAATTCAAGGCATTACCCTGAATCTCAACTTCACTGGAACGGATAAGATTATTCACCGCACTATCCGCGTGAGCGTCTAGAGCACGATTTAGAGCACCGGATGTCATGGCAGGTGTTGATTTACCAGCCATAGAATCTGTAACAATACCACCCTTCGAGATTTGAGCTCCTTCACCTGCCTCATCAACTACAACTGGCTTGCCAGTTCCAATCCCCGTTTCATTAACAGAAGCTATGTTAAGAGTCACCTTGACTGGCGCACCTTGTTCAACCGGTTTCAGAGCACCTTCAGCTGCTCCTTCCGAAAGAGCGGTACTTCCGCTTGCGATAGTACCTTCAGCAGTTTTAGTTGTAGCTTGTCCATTTCCTTTAGCTGCCAATTGTTTAGGGTCCGCTTCTATAGCGTCACCCTCTACAACACCCATGTTATTCCCACTTCCAGCACCTGCAGTTACCGAAGGTTCGAGTTTTCCAGTACTTGTACCCATTCCAGATTTAGATTCTGCGGTTATTGGTTCTTCATTAGCCATTTGACCTGCCCATATTGTAATCTGATCTTCCAGTGCTGATAAAAGCTGATGCAGCTGCGGGCCAAATACAGCCTGTTGCAATCCTTTCACACTCTCAGCTGTAACGGGGAGTCCCCGCTTTACAGAAATGACAGCTGCGTCAAGCCACTCTGAAGCAGGCACACCAGCTGGTTTTGCACTCATTACCGCATCCAGCAAAGCCGCTGTCTCTTTTGTAAGCGGAACGCCTCCTGCTTGCATCGCTAGTACGATTTCTCGGCCTGCTTTGGAATCAGTTAATCCTAGCGACTCCAAGGCCTCACCCATGCTTTGAGGAGTGACTAACGCCGTTTCACCGAGGGAGACCGGCTTCAATACGGGTAATCCGCCTTCTCCGGGTGATCCAACCTGTAAGTTCATGGTTTCTCCAGGCAGTAGTGGTGTTTCTAATTCTGCACGAACAGGTGTACCTTGGATTTGCACAACCGCTTCTTTGCCTGAATCCGATACAGAGAGAACAACACCACGAACAACTTGTCCTTCTTTTAACTCTAAAGACTTCGCCGCACCCGGTTTTTGATCTCCAAGCAATCCACGGATCAATGTTCCGATATTCATACCGTTACTCCTCCCTCCATTTTCTCTCTTCTTACTATATCGGTAATCACCCTATTTTTTTAAGCATTGCTTCTAGAATAACGTTTGCTGCTCCGCTAGAATCCGCCCAATAAAACTGCGTCGATGCATAGGTGTTGGACCTAAAGCCGTAATTTGTTCCCGGTGAAGCTTGGTCGCGTAACCTTTATGTATCGCAATCCCATAATCAGGGTATGATTCCTCCCAAAGACCTTCACACAGCCTGTCGCGTGTCACTTTAGCAATAATCGAAGCTGCTGCAATGGACTGACTATTAGCATCTCCTTTAATAATTGCCCGTTGTGGCAAAGGGAGGTCTACCTTTTCAGCATCGATCAGCATATAGTCAGGAGTGTGTTCTAGACTCTCTACCGCCTTTTTCATGGCCAAGCGTGAAGCTTGCTTGATATTAATCTCATCAATGACAGTAGAGTCTACATGCCCCACCCCTACCGCCAGTGCTTGCTCCATTATAATCTCGTATAGAGCATCTCTCTTTTTAGCTGTAAGTTTTTTGGAATCATTAACTCCATCAATAATAAGCCCTTCTGGCAAAATCACCGCTGCTGCGACGACATCCCCAAACAAGCAACCTCTTCCTACTTCATCTACGCCTGCTATTCGGCGATAAGACTGTTCCCAGCCTTCTTTTTCATAGGCCAACATATCTAACGAACTCACTAATTTCTCACCGCCAATTATGAATTATTCTATGATTATATAAGTCAGCTTATCATAGTAAAGCTTACATGGTCATCTTAAAATAGACGTTCCAATTTGATCCATTCCATAAAATATCCCCACACAATGTGACTTAGCTTGATGCGTACTCAGGTACTTTGTCGGATTGCCAAATATATCCTTTCTGATAATCGAGTAGGAGGAGGCGGTAAGCCTCCGTCCTCTCACACCACCGTACAAGCGGGTCCGCATACGGCGGTTCCAAAAGGTTAACAAAGTTCCAGATAACGTGAAAGCAGACTTTTCAGCCCTTTCGCTTCCCAATAGGAAGTCGTAAGGGCATTATTCGTGTTCCGGGACATTTCCCATGCGCCTCGCCTTGAGTTGGCCATCTTAAAATAAGCCCACTCTGGAACCCCTAGTGCCCGGAGTTCTCGGATTCGTGTGCGCACTCGTTTCCATTGCTTCCACAAGCACATTCGGAGTCTTCTCCGTATCCACTGATCCAGCCTTTGGAGATGCGTCTTTGCCGAAGCTAGACGATAATAGCCCAGCCACCCCATCAGATAGCGGTTCAGTCGGCCAATCCGTTCTTCCATTGAAATGGACCATGTTCGGTTCGTTAGCTCGCGAATCCGTTCTTTAAATGCTAAGAGGCTCTTCGGTGCTATTCGAATTGTCGCCTGTTTCTGAC